>NZ_JBIEIS010000041.1:41163-122801 GCF_043496855.1 Nonomuraea sp. JJY05 | reverse complement strand
AAGGTCATCGACTCGGCGGCCCTCGGCTCCAGCGGCACCGTCTACCTGACCTTCAACTCCGCCAACGGCAACAACTGCGTGGCCACGATCAAGAAGACCTCGCTCGGCAAGGCCACCGCCACCGCCGCCTTCCTGGAGGTCAAGGGCAAGACCCGGGCCACCGACACCGGCAACTTCGACTACTACGCCGGACCCGTACGGGCCGCCGCCGCCGACAAGTGCGTCAAGTGGGGCGGCAAGGCCGGGACGAGCACGTACGAGAGCCCCTTCGAACACTGCGGCGGCTGATCCGCCGACCCGATGACCGGTGGCCGGATCGCGCAGTTGGCGATCCGGCCACCGGCGGTTCGCACAGCCGGCGGGAGACCGGAGATCAGGCCGGCGGCTCCAGCATGGGCACGAGGAAGCGCCGGGCCACGGCAGCCAGTTGCTCGTCGTCGTCCAGGTCGATGATGGCACTGGGAATCGTCAGGAAAGAGGTCGAGATCCGCACCATCATCTCGGCGACGAGGTCGACGTCAAGGCTGCTCGACACGTTGCCCGCGCGTTGCTCGCTGCGGAGCTGTCCGGCGACGAAATGCCGCACGGTGGCGAGGGTCTGACCCCCGTCAGCCGTCATGGAGGGAACCAGCAGGTCTGGTTCCGTGGCGATGAGTCCGCCGATCAGCGGGTTGCCGTGAATGGCCCGCAATGAGCTTACGAAGCCCAGAACGACCCTGTCGGCAGCGGTGCCGGCTTGCTCTATGTCGATGAGGAACTGGTCGAAATAGCGGCGGAACTCCCGGCGCACCACATGTTCGATCAGCGTGTCCTTGGTGTCGAATCGCCGGTAGACCGTGATCCGCGACACCTTCGCCCGTCGGGCGACGTCCTCCATGGTGGAGCGCCTGATGCCCATCCGGCAGAACTGCTCGTACGCCGCGTCAAGGATGCGCGTCCGCAGCTCGTCGCCGTCGTCGACGCGCTCGACGGCATCGACATAGGCGCGCTCCAGCAACGAATCCGAGTCCGACAGTGCCACGAATCCGGACAGCACAGATTCCACGATCACCTCCTGTAGGGATTCTCCCTCAACTGCGGTCTTGTGATGCCCGTCACACTGTGCTCTGATGATGATACACAGACTCATGATTTGTATCTCAGTATCATCCATTTCTCGCATGCCCTGAGCGGGGCCCCACCTCGAAGGAGTGCAGAGCATGGCAGAGTTGAGCAGGCGCGAGATACTGATCTCGGGCACCGCCCTGGGAGCGCTCGGCGCGTTAGGGATGGCCTCCCCGGCCCAGGCGGACTCCCTGTCCGGCGACTGGACCTGGCCGGCCAGTGGTTCGATCGCGGGCTCCGGCAGCGGCGCCGACCCCCGGTGGGTGTGGGACGACGTGGCCGATCCGCTCCTCGCCTCGCTGCTCGACCGCGGCGCCATACCCGAGGTCAACCGGCTGCTGTACGACTGGAACCGCAACGACCAGCCTCTGCCCGCCGGGCTGCCGGAGGATCTGCGGGCCTTCATCGAGCAGGCGCGTCAGCTGCCCTCGTGGGCCGACCCCGCCTTGCTGGATGCCGGGGCGCGGTTCCACGCGCTCAAGGGCAACTACATCGTCGTCCTCACCATCGTCGGCGCCGGGATGCTGGCCACCGCCATTCCCAAGGAGGCACGCGCCGTCTATTACTCCGCGGGCGGCGCCGACCTGAAAGACCGGATCGCCAAGACGAACATCCTGGCGTACGCGGTCAGACCCCGGAACGCCTGGGGCGCCGGCGGCACGGCCGTGGTCGAGGCGGTGAAGACCCGGCTGGTGCACGCGGCCGTGCGGCACCTGCTGAAGTCGTCTCCCCACTGGTCCGGCCCCATCCCGATCAGCCAGGAGGACATGCTCGTCACGTGGCACACCCTGGCGACCTACTCCATGCGCGGGATGCGGGAGTGGAAGGTGCGCATCTCCTCCACCGAGGCCGCGGGCTACCTGCACTCGGTGCAGATGCTGGGGCACATGCTCGGCATCAGGGACGAGTTCCTCCCCGCCACCTGGGACTCCTCCTACGCCCAGTCGGACCTGGTCCTGCCCAGGAACATGGGGCCGACCCCGGAGGGGGTGGAACTCAACGCCATCCTGCGAAACATGCTCGCGGAGCTGACCAGCCCCGGCAGCATCGACAAGCCTCTCGTCAACGCGTTCTCCAGGTACCTCACCGGCAACCAGGTGGCCGACTGGAACGGCATCCGGCCCGAGCCGCTGTGGGACCCGGTGGTCAAGACCGCTTGGCCGCTGCTGGTGCAGTTCCGGGAGGGTGTGATCGGGCTGCCGCTGGTGCCCGCCGCCGCCTGGCTCCTCGACGAGATGGTCAAGAAGTGGACCACGTACTACCTCACCAAGGGAGCGCAAACCAAGATCGTGATTCCGACGGGCAACCGGCCCAGCTGATCACGGTCCCCTCCGGTCGGGAACTGGACAGCGAATGGCCTGGTAACCGGTCAGACGAGGAGCCGACACTCGGCAGGCTCATGCTGCGCCGGCGAACCCCGTGTTCGCCGGCCGTGCTGTCTCCGTGCCCTGAGGAAGGCTGATCGATCGTGACTGAACGCGTACGCGTGGCTGTGCTGGCGGGCGGGCCGTCCGCCGAGCATGAGGTGTCGCTGCAGTCGGCGCAGGCCGTGCTCGACGCTCTGCCGAGGGAGCTGTACGAGCCCGTCGCCGTCATCATCGACCGGCAGGGCAGGTGGCCGGTGGAGCTGCGACGCGAGTCGGCGGACGTGGTCTTCCCCGTGCTGCACGGGCCGTTCGGCGAGGACGGCGTCGTCCAGGGTCACCTGGAGACGCTCGGCATCCCGTACGTGGGCTGCGGCGTCCTGGCCTCTGCCGTGGCCATGAACAAGGTCGCGATGCGGCGCACGTTCCTGGCGGAGGACATTCCGGTCACCCCAGGCGTGTGGTTCACCGAGCACGAGTGGCGTACCACCACCGACCATCGGGGTCTGGTGAAGTCGCTCGACTGGCCGATGTACGTCAAACCGGCCAGCATGGGCTCCTCCATCGGCATCTCACGGGTCACCTCCATGGAGGAGCTGCGCGCGGGCGTGGATCTGGCGCTGGCCTACGACCGGGTGGTCATCGTCGAGCAGAGCGTGAGCGCGCGCGAGCTCATCTGCGGCGTGCTCGGCGGCTATGACACTCCGGACGCCTCGCTGCCCGGCGAGCTCATCGTGCCCGGCGACTGGCTCGACTATGAGGCCAAGTACCTCAGCCAGGCCGAGATCGCCATCATCCCTGCCGCGCTGCCGGAACGGGTGGCCGAGGAGGCACGCGAGCTGTCACTGCGCGCCTTCCGGGCGATCGGCGGCTACGGCCTGTCCCGTGTGGACTTCCTCTACGAGGAGGGCACGGGACGCCTGTACGTGCTGGAGATCAACACCATGCCCGGTTTCACCTCCCGTTCCGTCTACGCCAGGGCCTGGGCCGCAAGCGGTGTCCCGTACCCGGACCTGCTGCGCCGCCTCATCGACCTCGCGCTCGCCAGGAGTGGCTCGTGATCCCCATGACGCTGAACGAGATCGCGCAGGTCGTCGGCGCAAGCCTGTGTGACGTGGACGACCCGCAGGCGCTGGTGACGGCGCCCTCGGCGGTCGACTCCCGCGAGGTGGTGCCCGGCGGCCTGTTCGCCGCGACGGTCGGCGCCCGCGTCGACGGTCACGACTACGCGGCGGGTGCCGTCGCGGGCGGCGCCGTCGCCGTGCTGGCCTCAAGGCCCGTCGGCGTGCCCGCCCTCGTGGTCGAGGACGTCCAGCTCGCGATCGGCCTGCTGGCCAGGCACCTGCTCGAACACATCAGCCCGACCGTGATCGGCCTGACCGGCTCCGTGGGCAAGACCACGACCAAGGACCTGCTGGCCCAGGTGCTCGAACGGCACGCCGCGACGGTCGCCACCGACAGGTCGTTCAACAACGAGCTCGGGCTGCCGCTCACCGTGCTGCGCGCCGACGCCACCACCCGATACCTGGTGCTGGAGATGGGAGCGGGCCGGAAGGGCGACCTGACGTACCTGACCGGGCTCGCACCGCCTCAGATCGGGCTGGTGCTCAATGTCGGCACCGCGCACGTGGAGCGGATGGGAACCGGGCCGGCCGACGTGGCCGAGGCCAAGGGCGAGCTGGTCGAGGCGCTTGCGGCGGACGGGTTCGCGCTGCTCAACGCCGACGACCCGTACGTCATGGGCATGGCCGGCCGCACCAGAGCCAAGATCCTGTTGTACGGCCGGTCGCCGGAGGCGCGGGTGCGAGCCGAGGACGTGCGGATGGACGACCGGGCGCGAACCGCGTTCGAGTTGGTGACGCCCGCCGGGCGGGCCCCGGTCGAGCTCGACCTCATAGGCGAGCACCAGGTCAGCAACGCCCTGGCCGCCGCCGCCGTCGCCACCGTACTCGGCCTGGGCGTCGCCGAGATCGCCGATGGGCTGAACGCCGCACGGCGGCGCTCCGCGGGCCGGCTGGAGATCGTCGAACGACCTGACGGCATCACCGTCGTCAACGACGCCTACAACGCCAACCCCGAATCCATGCGGGCCGGGCTGCGGGCGGTGAAGGCCCTGGCCGGCACCCGTCGTACCGTCGCCGTGCTCGGCGCGATGGGGCAGCAGGCGGACGCCTCCCGCGCCCGGCACGCGGAGATGGGCCGGCTCGTCGCCAACCTCCGCTTCGACGTGCTGATCGCGGTCGGCGCGGGGGATCCGCTCGCGATGGCGGAGGCGGCGGAGTCCTCGAACCCGGGCGTGGCCGTCCACACCGTCGAGGACGTGGCCGGGGCCCTCAGGCTGGCCACCGCGCTGCTCGAACCGGGAGACGTGGTGTTCGTCAAGGCTTCCAGCGAGATCGGGCTCGGTGCCTGCGCCCGTGCGCTGGCGGCGCCGAGCTGAGCACGGGGCTGAGCAGCTTTTGGTCTGCTGAATGAGCAGGCACTCCGTCTAGCCTGCCGGCACAAGCTGGCGAAACGGAGTTCCATGCGCACTATAGGTCTCATCGGCGGGTTGAGCTGGGAATCGACGGTGATCTACTACCAGATCATCAACCAGCGGATCCGCGAGCGACTCGGCGGCAGCCATTCCGCCAACAGCCTCATCTGGTCGGTCGACTACACGACCGTCGAGGAGCTGATCTTCGCCGACCGCTGGGACGAGGTGAGCACGTTGCTGACCGGTGCCGGCAGGAAACTGGAGGAGCTCGGCGCCGGCCTCCTGCTCGTCTGCAGCAACACCTTCAGCCGGGTGAGCGACGACGTGGAGCGGGCCGTGAGCGTGCCCGTGCTGCACATCGCCGACGCCGTGGGCGCCGAGATCCGCGCCAGGGGCATGCGCAAGGTCGGGCTGCTCGGCACGCAGTTCACCATGGAGCATCCCTTCTACCGGGATCGGCTGGCCGCCCACGGCTTCGACGTGGTCGTCCCGCGGCGTGAGCAGCGGGAGCTGGTGCATCGCGTGATCTTCGACGAACTGGTGCGCGGGGTGCTCCGGGAATCGTCCAGGGACGCGTACGCCCGGATCGTCGACGATCTCGCAGCCGACGGCGCTGAAGGCGTCATCCTCGGCTGTACGGAGATCGAGCTGCTGATCAGCGAGAAGGACAGCGCCGTCCCGGTGCTGCCGAGCGCCCGGCTGCACGCGGAGGCGGCGGCCGGCTTCGCGCTCGCCGGCTGACATGCCCTCTGCCGCGTTCGCCGCCGCACGCGCCGGCGCGTGCGGCGGCTCAGGTGGATCGGTACGCCGGCGCGTCGGTGCCGTACAGCTCCCGGTGCCACAGGTCGGCGCAGACACGTTCGATGCCGGCCGTCAGATGGCGGCGGTAGGTGGTGAAAGGCAGGCCGAGTCGTTCCGCGGCCAGCTCCTGGGTGGGCGTGCCGCGGAGGAAGGTGACCGACAGCGCCCGGTGGAACTTGACCGCCCGCGGATCCTCACGCAGGTCCTCGATCGCCTGGCGGAGCAGGTCGCCCAGTGCCGTGGCCGGGTCCTGCCCGGCCCGCTCGGCGATCAGCCTGGTGCGCGTCAGCGGGGAAGCGGCCAGCGCGTCCGGCCGCGACAGCTGGCGCAACGCCTTGCGCACCGCCTCGGCGAACTCCGCCTGGGACAGCACCGCCAGTCTCACCGTCGCGGCGCTCGGGCCGCCGGCAGGTCCCACGGCGAGCAGTCGGTTCGTCCGCTCCAGCCACGCCTGCGCCGGCACCGCGCGCCAGTCATGAACGAGCAGGGTGTACGCGTCATCCCCCTGCCGTGGCCGCTCGGAGATGTCACGCATCCCCCAATGCCGTAAACGCTCCACCCACGCCTGGTTCGGATGCCGTATCTCGATATATGACCATGCCATCCGCTCGGCCCGCAAACAGTTGCCGATCACTCGCCGCTGGATCACCTCCATCACCGGCGAGTTGCCGCGATACGGCGGCAGCGCCCAGATCCGGCTGACCGCCAGATGCTCACCGGCGCGCAACGGCGTGGTGGCACGCGCATGCGCCCACGCCAGGGCCACGATGGGATCGGCCGACAGCTCCTCCTCATCGAGTTCCGCCAACCGCAACCACGCGGAGAAGGCCACGGGCTCGCCGGTTTCGGTCCGCCGATACAGCCGGAACGCCTGCGGCTGACGTTCCGCCCAGAAGGCGGCGCAGGCCGCGGACGCCGCGCCCTCCCCCGCCGTCGCCACCCGGAGCAGCGTGCCGACGTCCTCCTCCCGCAACGCCTCTTCCTGGAACTCGCCCTCGTCGTGGCGGCCGTGGAAACCGGCCGGCGCCCCGTTGTCGCGATGCAGGTAGAGCAGCGCCGCCACCGCGCCGGGCACGTCGGCGTCGCCCGCCGTGCGCACCCTCTCCGCCAGATGCGCATGCATGCGGTCGTGCATCACCGCGTACCTCTCGGGATCCCGCCATCGCAGGTCCGCCTCCAGCACCTCCCGTACCACGTCATGCGGGAACAACCCGGCGCCGCCCGACTCCACGAACGGCAACCGCCGCAGCCACCGGAACAACCTCCCGGCGTCCTCGGGCAAGATCGCCCGCAGCAGCTCCTCCGTCGTCCTGTACGCATGCGCGCAGATCTCCAGGGCACGCCGGTGCGCCGCCGAAGGCAACTCACCCACCAGCTGATCCAGCAACGCGGCCACCACGTCCTGATGCGGCGTCCACCGCCTGCCGGCCCCGCCGTCCTTCACCGCCACGGCCGCCCCCACCAGCAGCGCCAGCGGATGACCACCGGCGAAGGCCAGCAGGGGCTCGCGTGACTCGGCCGGTACCCCTGAGGAGTCCATCAGGGCCTGCGCAGCTCCGGCCCGCAGGGGGCGCAGCGGCAGTACCTCCAGCGCGCCCGCCCATCCCGGATCCGCCTGCCACCGCATGTCCGGCGGGTTCCGGCCCGCGATCACCACCAGCGCCCCCACGGGCACCCGCGGCAGGAACCGCTCGCGCAGCCATCCCTCCAAGGGCTGAATTCGTTCGAAGTTGTCGACCAGCAGCACCGCGTCCGCATCGCGGAGCACCAGCCCGGCCTCGGTCCCCAACATGCGCCCGTCCACCATGGACACCGGCCGCCCCGCCACCGCGGCCTCGTGGGCGAACCGCCGCAACAAGGCCGACTTCCCGATGCCGCCGGGACCGTGCACGTACAGAACGCTGCAGCCGCCGCCGTACAACGCCGCTTTGAAAACCGCGAGCTCTTCCTCCCGGCCCACGAACGCCGTCTCGCGCGCCGCTTGCAGGCGCCATCCCAGCGATCCGGACCGGTTGTCATTTTCCGATGACATACCCCTAGCACCTCTCCGACGCCCCTGGGGCGCGCTGGTCGGATCATCGGTTCGGTCCCGGGCCCGAATCGCGCACGTGGACCCGGACCCGGATCTGGGCTACAGCTGGTCCCCGTTCCCGATGACGTGGCCCACGCCAGGGTGAGGTCGCCGTCGAGGTGGCGTGCCGCCGCTGTCCGGGCGGTACTCGAAGTGCCACCACTCGTTGTCGTACATGCGGTAGAGGTCGTAGCGGGCGCCGTGTTCCTCGAGCCAGCGCGCGCCTTCGTGGGGGCGCACGTCCAGCGCGATGCCCTTGACGTGGGAGGATTCCGCCGCCGGTAGCACGAGCATGCGTGCCGAGATCGGGGAGCCGGAGCGGCGCACCTCCTCGTCGAACATCCGCTGCTGGACATGGGGGTCGCGGTATCCCGAGGTGAGGCCGAGGAGCTGGCCGTGGCGCCACAGCGCCTCGGTGCGCGCCGCGGTGAACGCCGCCATGGCTCCGTCGGTGAGCCCGGTGAGGTCCTCGGCGGGGAATCGCATCCGCAAAGCCCAGCGGCAGGCCCATTCGCGGGCATGGCCGGGATGGCGAACGACCGCCGCGGGCAGCAGGAGCACGGCCAGCACCAGCGTGACCGCGGCGTACAGCCGGTCTCGGGGCCGAGGTGGGATCGTGCGTGGTTCGTCCATGACGAATCACGATCGGCGACGAATGTGCGCGGGTTGTCCGCCGAATGTCACCGTTTCTCGACGGCGGCGCCGCCGGCGCGACCGTGACACAACCATGACACGGCGCGGACGAGGCGGAGACACGGACGGCCGACAGTAGATTAGGTTGACCGGGGGGCGAGTTACGGAGCAGGCTGTGATACTCGGCGGCGTGTCGCGAGTGTTGTTGATCGAGGATGACCCGGCCGTGCGGGAGGGCCTTGAGCTGGCCCTGACCCGGCACGGGCACCGGGTGAACGCGGTGGAGTCCGGCGAGCAGGGGCTGGACCGGCTGCGTATGGGCCTTCCCGACGTCGTCGTGCTCGATCTGATGTTGCCCGGCATCGATGGGTTCGAGGTCTGCCGCCGCATCCGGGCCACCGGGGAGGTGCCGATCATCATGCTGACCGCGCGCGGCGACGACATCGACGTGGTGGCCGGGTTGGAGGCGGGCGCCGACGACTACGTGGTCAAGCCGGTGCAGCCCAGGGTGCTCGAGGCGCGCATTCGCGCGGTGCTCCGGCGGATCGGCCGCGACCAGGCGGAGCTGGAGCGGCACGGGGACCTGACCATCGATCGGGCCGGGCTGGTGGTCGCCAACCGCGGCGTGCCGGTCAGCCTCGCCCCGACCGAGTTGCGCCTGCTGCTCGAACTCTCCGGCACGCCGGGCCGGGTGCACAGCCGCCAGCAGCTGCTGGAGTCGGTGTGGGAGCACGGGTATTTCGGCGACTCGCGTCTCGTGGACGCGTGCGTGCAGCGGTTGCGCGCGAAGATCGAGGACGACTCGGCGGCCCCCGTCTACGTGCAGACGGTGCGTGGGTTCGGGTACCGGTTCGGGCCGGTGTGAGCCGCCGGTGACACCTCGGCCGAGCCTGGGCCTGCGTGCCCGGCTGTTGTTCGCGTTCGCGCTGCTGTGTGTGGTCACCACGGGGGCGGTGGCCGGCGGGATCTACGTCCAGGCCCGCAACGACATCCTGCAGCGGGCCCAGGATGCCGCGGTGCAGGCGATGAAAAGCCGCATGGAGGAGCTCTTCCCGTTGCGGAGTGCGACGCCGGGCCCGGACGAGCTCGGCGAGATCGCCGGCACCGTGACCGACGGCGACAGCCGCGCGCTCGCCGTCTACCACGAGTTGTACGCGCCGAACGGCCCGCCCGGCCCGCCCGGCCCGCCGCCGGGGCTCTGGAGGCCGGGCGGGATGGGGCAGATCCTGGATCCCGGGGGGCTTCCGCCGAAGCTGCGGCGGATGGTGGCCGACGGCGAGATGGCGTGGCAACGCGTGGTGTGGCAGGGCGAGCCCTACCTGATCATCGGCACGCCGTTGCTGATCGTCGAGCGAGACAGGACGACGCGGGTGTCCGGCATCGAGGTCTACATCGCGCACAGCCTGCTTCCCGAACAGCGCAGCATCGACCGGCTCGCCACATTCGCCTGGCTCACCGGCGCGGCGGCCATGGCGTTCGCGGTCGTCCTCGCGCTGCTGGCCACCCGTGGCGTGCTGCGCCCGGTGCGCGAGCTGGGCCGGGCGGCACGCCTGCTGGGCGAGGGCGAGTTGCGGACCAGGATCGCGGTCCGCGGCTCCGATGAGCTGGCCGACGTGGCACGCACGTTCAACAACACCGCCGCGGAGCTGGAACGGCACGTCAAGCAGCTGCGCGAGATGGAGGCCGACGCCCGCCGGTTCGTGGCCGACGTCTCCCACGAGCTGCGTACCCCGCTGGCCGCGCTCGCCGCGGTCGCCGACGTCCTCGACGAGGAGGCGGCCCGGCTGCCCGAGCCCGCCGGCAGGGCCGCCAGGCTGGTCAGCCAGGAGACGCTCAACCTCACCGGGCTGGTGAACGACCTCATCGAGATCAGCAGGTTCGACTCCGGCGTCGCGGCGCTCGCGCTGAACGAGGTCGACGTGGCCGAGCTGGTGCCCGCGACCCTGCGTACGCGAGGCTGGTCGGAGCAGGTGGACACCGAGCTTCCACCCGCGGTGACGGCACGGCTGGACCCCCGCCGGGTGGACGTCATCCTCGCGAACCTGGTCGGCAACGCGCTGAGGCACGGCGAGCCACCGGTGTCGGTACGGCTCACCGCCGACCCGCACTGGATCGCTCTCGAAGTCCGCGACCACGGGCCGGGGCTGGACGAGGCGGTGCTGCCGCACGTGTTCGACCGGTTCTACAAGGCCAGCGCGGCCAGGGCCAGGTCCGAGGGCAGCGGCCTCGGCCTCGCCATCGCGCGGGAGAACGCGCGCCTGCACCGAGGCGATCTCACCGTCACCAACGCCCCGGGCGGCGGCGCCGTGTTCACGCTGCGCCTGCCACGCCGGGCACACGATCCGGACGGAGGCGCCGAGTGAGGACCGGGCTCGCCCGCCGCGTGTTCGCCGCGGGCCTCGTATCGCTCGTCGCCGTGGCCGGCTGCGGCGTGCAACCCACCGACGCCATCCGCGCCGGCGACCCGCCGAGCGGACCCGTCGCGCCGACCATCACACCAGCCATGAAGATCACCCTCTACCTGGTGAAGAACGGCCGGCTCAGCGCGGTGAAGCGGCGGCCCGTCCGCCGGCTGTCACCGGCGGACACGCTCGCGCTGCTGGCTGCCGGACCCAGCGCGGCGGAACAGGCGGACGGACTCACCACCGAAGTCCCGCGCGAAGCCGCCCCGTTCTCGGTGACCGCCGAGCGGGCCGGCCACTTGGTGGTGGCCCTGTCCACTCCGGCCGGCGAACTGTCCCCACTTGCCGTCGAGCAGATCGTGTGCACGGCCGCCGCCAGGGCGCCGGAAAGCCCTGCCCAGGTCACCGTCGTCGGTGCTGGACAGGGCGCCCCCCGGAGCTGCCCCTTGTGATCCGAGCTTCCGGTTGGTCGCCCGCACCGCCTTGAGCACCAGCCGAGCCGTGATGTGAGGTCCGGCGAAGCCGAACGAGCCGACGCGACAACGATCAGCTGATATGCCCGGTTGATGTCCGGTCGCTGCCCTGGTCCGGGCTTTCCCGCTGCCACACCCTGAGCGAGGCGCTTTATGCGCTCTTTATGGGTCTCGATCGCCATCGAAGGGTGAGCCATGCCGCCAAGCGATCCAGACAGCAACGAAACGGTAGTTCATCGCATTGCGGTGGTGATGATCCTGGTCCTGATCGGCGCCCTCGTCGACGCGCTACCGCCGAAACCCGCGGTGGCGACCGTGGCGCGGGCGAGGGCCGGCGGCGATCCCCGGGCCATGCCCCCTCAGTCGGCCAGGTAGGAGATCGAGCGAACCTCGTAGCCGGCGTTCCCGGAGCCGCGTACGTGCATCAGCATCGCACCGCCCTCATAGGAGTAGGCGCACGAGTAGCCCTGCGGCTCCTTGCTGCAGCCCTGGAAGAAGTGGGTGACGCCGCGCGGGTCGTACTTGACCTTGAACAGCTTCTGCACCGTGGCGGAGGTGGCGACCTCGAGCCCGGCGTACGCGTCGCCCCGCTTCCAGGCGGCGAAGAGATGCTTGGCCACGGTGGGCGGCTTGGTGATGTGCCGCGACAGGTAGACCTTGCTGACCTTCGAGCCGGAGACCACCATCGCGATGCCGTCGAGCCCGCCGGGCACGCGCACGCTTGTGTGCACGAACCGGCACACGTTGGCGGAACAGCCGTCGAAGCGGTCGGGCGCGCGGTAGACGTAGGTGAAGATCGTCTTGACCGCGGCGGGGGTGGCCGCCTTCGCCGCGGCCGTGCGGTCGGCGGCCAGCCAGGCGCGGAACAGCTTGTTGGCCACCGTGCCGGGCGCGGGCGCCCCGGCCGAGGCGTGAGCGGCGAAGGCGGGGCCGGCGGAGGCGAGCGTCAGTGTTGTGGCCGCGGTGAAGGCGGCGCCGAGGAATAGTCGTTTGAACACGCTGCGACGCTAAGGGGAGCGCCTTGCGCAGGGATTGAGCCCGGCTTGCAGTGGTCCGAGAGTCTTGCGGCGGTTGCGTTCGCCCCCTGACGATGCGGCTCAGCATGACGTTGACTCCAGTGAGATCATCCTTGCCGATCAGCGCCGCCACCCGGAGCTCCACCTCGTCGATCGTCGCGTAGCCGACCCTCGATGCCCTCGTCCGGCTGCGCCAGGCCCGGGGACTGCCGTTCCTCGTCTCCTCGTCCCCGTCGCGGCCGCGACCCGCGTCCGGGCGGGTGGCGCTGCACCAGCTGCGCCGACCACCCAGCCGCCGCCGGCCGCACCGCCCCGAACTCCAGGCCAAGTCCCGCCGCCGGCACCTGGCCAGCCTCGCCGATGAAGATCTGGTGTGCGCTCAATACAACGCTCGGAGGGCCATCGAGGCCCGGGACGGATGCAGCTGAGTTCCTCCGCCGCGCCGGCGAGTCGCGCGCCGCCGCCGAGCTGGCGGAGGGTGTGCGTCAAGGAGCCCATCCTGATGACGTCGCACCCTGTCTTGAGCTCGCCCGGTTCCCCTTTGCCATGGTGGCGACCCTGGAAGACGCGCTCCTGGTCCTCCGTCCGTGCGCCGTGCCTTCGCTGACCGACGAGGCTTCGATCTGAGCGCTGGTGAGGTCCACGCCGGGGCGGCATGCAACCTGTGGTCAGCGAGGTCGTACGCCCCAGCGAACCACAGCCCCGGCATCCACGTCGGCGGTTGACACGTTGACGTGGTGTTGGAGCCCGCGCCGTGTTCGCGGCCGACGGCTGGACCCGGTCCAGGAATTGAAAGATTCATCCGCCCACACGGTTCACCAGGAGCTACGCGCGGTGGATCAGGTGGTTCGTTGACTCCATGCATGAGCGCGCACACAATGTCCGTCGAGACGGCCGGGCGACGGAGGGGTGCTGGCTGATGCAGAAGACCTGGGTGGGCTTATCGGGACTCGTCGCGGCGGTCGCGATCATCGCGTTGCTCGCCGGAAACGCCATGGCGGCCCTGGTCGCTGTGCCGTCCTCGTCGCCGGATCCGTCCGGCTCGCCGGCCCCGTGCAGTACGGGGACCTCGCTGCCGACACTACCCCCCAGCAACAGTCCGCCGACCGCGCCCGCGACACTTGAGGTGGTACGGGTGCTGCTCAACTCGGTCGAGTTGCGCTGGACCGCCGCCACGGACAACAACGGCATCGCCTGCTACCGGGTACGGGAGCGGCGCGACGGCACAGCCACCACGGTGGCGACGTTCCAGCCGACGGCCACCGAGGGCACGGTGTACCTGCCGTGGCCTCCGTTCGGCGTGCCCTCGCAGACGCACATCCTGGACGTGGTGGCCGTGGACACGTGGTACACGCCGGGGCCCGCCTCCCCCACGGTGACCGTGACCATCTACAACGACGTCATCTCGTCACCAACCCCGCCGCCGGTGGGCGACTGTGACGTGACGTACGCGTCGTGGGCGTGGAACTCCGGCATGAGCACCAACCTCACGATCACCAACACGGGCAGCACACCCGTCCGCGACTGGCGCCTGACGTTCAACTTCCCCGACGCGGGCCAGCGCGTCACCTCGGGCTGGTCCGCCGCCTGGTCGCAGACGGGCACGGCCGTGACGGCCGGGCACCCGCAGTGGAACAGCGACATCGCGCCCGGACAGACCCTCCGCATCGGCTTCACCGGCTCCAGCACGGGCAGCAATCCCGCGCCTACGGCCTTCTACCTCAACGGCGCGAGATGCCGGATCTCACCGTGACGCCCGTCCTCAGCGGAGAGTAGCGGATCATCGGTAAGTGTGCGTGAGCCTCGGCTCGCCTGCTCCGGTAAGCGGCGGCGACCGCGGTTCCTCGACCACGTGGTCGAGGAACCGCCACCGCTCGCGGCCTTCGAGACCGCGCAGCCCCCAGCGATACGCAGCGTAAGGCTGCCCTGCCGTGGTCAGCAGGCGAGGTCGGAGGCGGGTAGCACACCGGCCGAGAGGAAGTCGTTCACCGCTCCGTTCAAGCACGCGTCGCCGTGGTAGGGGAACGGCGCGTGCGTCCGGGCGTCGACGGTGACCAGGCGTGATCCCGGCAGGCGGGCCGCCACGGCCCGGCTGACGGCGAGGGGCACCGCCACGTCCCTGAGCGCGGCCGTAACGAGTACGCCGGGGGCCCGGTCGGATACCTGGCCGGGCGTCGGCGGCGCCGGGTGGTCCATCGCCGGGGGCCAGAAGGCGCAGGGCGTGATGTTGGCGTTGGCCGGTCCGAAGAGGGGGTACCGCGTGCCGTAGGTAGCGAGGTCCCGCAGGTAGGTACGGGGATCGCGGGGCCAAGGACCGTCGGCGCAGCGGTAGGCGATGTTGACGGCCGTGTGATTGTCCGCAGGCACCCCGGCGACACCCGGCGGCGGCACGGGGCGGATCGGGAACGGCACGAACGGCTCCTGGCCGGCGGCGACGGCCGCCAGCGCCGAGGCGATCAGCCCTGCGTACTGCTCATAGTAGATCCCGGCCACGATCAAGGAGCCGAGTTCGCCCGCGGTCCACGGGTGACCGGCGATGACGATCGGCGACGTCCGCGCCCGATCGAGCAAGCTGCTGACGGCCCGCGTGACCTCCTGAGCGGTGTCGCCGAAGCCGTAGTCGGCGTCCCGCTCGGCGATCCAGTCGGCCAGTTCGGCGAAGCCTCGGTCGAACGCCGGGGTGCGGGCCAGGTCGAACGGGCGCCAGATGATGGCCGGGTCGACCGGGCTGTCCAGCGCGAACCGGTCCACTCGATGCGGGAAAAGGGCGGCGTAGACGGCACCGAGCATCCCGGCGTACGATCCGCCCAGGTAAGAGATCTTGTCCTCGCCCAGGGCCGCCCTGATGAAGTCCATGTCCCGGGCGGCGTTCACGGTGGTGGCGTAGGGCAGCGCCCATCGCGCGGCGCGTTCGCAGTCCTTCGCGTACTGCCGCGCCTCCGTGGAGTCGGCGGCGAAGCTCCCGGGTGTCGCCGTACGGACCCAGTAGCCGGCCGGTTCCTCGACGGGTTGCCCGCAGCTGATGGGGGTGCTGCGTTCGACGAACCTGATGTCGAATCCGATCAGGTCGTACTGGGCGCGGACGTCAGCGGACAGGGACGGCGCCAGGGTGCTCGGCAGCGGCACTCCCGGCCCGCCGGGCCCGCCCCCGGTGGTGAGCAGCACGCCGCGACGCCTGGCGGGGTCGGTGGCGGGGAGCCTGGAGATCGCGATCGAGATCGTACGGCCTCGCGGGTGCCGGTGGTCCAGCGGCACAGTCACGGCGGCGCACTGCAGCTCGGGGTCGGTGATGCCGGCGCATCCGGTCCACTGCGGATTCGGGTGCGCCCCCGCCTCGGCGGTCGGTGCGAACGCCGTCACCACCGCGGCCAGAGCCACGGCCAGCGTACCCCGCACGAATGTCCGAGCCCGTCGTAAGCCCATCGGATCGGCCATCAGCGATCTCCTCGCATCGCGCACCAAGATCAAGCCGATCGTACAGAGCAGACGGCGGGTTCGGCCATCCTTGGCACGGTGACGGATACGCCTGGGAGGAAGTGACAAATACCTCTGGGCAAGGAGTGCCGAACGTCCGTACGCGATGGACGTTCAGTGACAGTTATCGCTAGGAGTCACACCGCGATGGCCAGCGTTATCGATGTCGCGACAGGCTCCAGGCCGCTTGCCGTGAACAGAGCGAGGAGCCTAATCAGGCGTGACGATGTCCCCGTCGTATTCGACGGCAGAACGGTGATGCAGATGCTCGACATTCCGCCCTCCCCCATGGTGGGGGCCGCGATCCGGCACCTCCAGGAGGTTCACCTGGAACGTGGCCCCCTCACCCGCGACGAGGCCGCCACCGAACTTCGCCGCTGGGCCCAGAGCTTTCCGAGGCACTCGATGAGTCGCGAGCCGCCGGGATGTGACACACAGTGAACGTAGTGGCGCTGACGTTCGAGCGGAATCGCCCAGTCGGCGACCAAGGCGCCGCCGACCGCGGTTGACACCAGCGGCGATCGAGCGCCATCTGCCTCCGAGCCTGGTCATACAGCGGCTGCCCATCGCCCGCCAGTCCCCGCAGGAACGAGGGCCGTCACACAGCTACCAACGCCTCACATGCTCCCGCATTCGCGACGCCCTGCTCGGCATCGCCCGACTCCGGCAGACGTGCCTGCCGGGCGACTCAGCGCGGCACGTCTCGAGGGAACGCAAGATCGGGCCGCCGACCGGCGTGGACCCACCGCGCCGTCAGAGCTTGTCCGGCTCAGTGCTGGCGAATTACTCGCGTTACCGACGAGTCTTCGTGCTGCGAGTTTGACCTGTTCACCGCCCAACCGGGCTGGCGTCCGAGCAGACGCTACGGAAACTCGCGAGCCTGCGCGACGACGCCCAAGACTGGCTGAGCTTGTGCCCTACAAGGGCCGCAACAAGCCCGCCTCGCAGAAGGCCGCCGCGCCAAGCTCCGCGGACCGGGCGAACGCGCCAACGCTCGGCCGGAGACCTGGCGCATCCTGCGCAAACTCCGCTGCTGCCCGCTTCTCGCGGGCAACCGCCAATCCTCGTCCTCCAGGTCGGCGAAACGGCATGACAACACTCATTGACCGCTGATCTCGGGGCAGCCCAGTGGCTCCACGATCTCAATGCCGATGGGTGCCACAGTCCCCCTAACGCCAGGACCAGTAGGACGGCTCTACTCCGCCTCTCCACGCCACCACTCCCCCAACCGCTCATCGCCACAATTGGCGAAGCCATCAGCATGGGGCATGTCGATCGCGAGTGGAAGGGTGTCAGTGCCCGAAGGCTGCCGGCCGACACGGAAAGACCGCGCGAGCTCCGGCGGGGCTTCGGCCTGCAGAAATCTGAGTAGGGCCTACTCAGGCGCCCGCCCGGGAGCCGCCGTTTCACTGGAGGCTCAACGAAGGGAGTCCTCTCATGAGCGATCTGTCACCATCCATCCGACGGCGGCCCCAGCTCCCCGCCGTCCTGCCGCGCACCGTCCGCCTGCTCGGTGCTGCCGCCCTCGGCCTGACGGCGCTGAGCGCCGTGGCGAGCGCCCCGGCCGCCGCCGCGCCGAACTGCGCTGCCGCGTCAGCGTATTACGACCAGGCTCCCACCAGCGGCAACCTCACGATGGTGCGGCAGGCGGTGCACTGCCTCATCGATGCTGAGCGCGCCAAGGCCGGGCTGGCCCCGCTCACGCGCAACAGCCAACTCGACGCCGCGGCGGCCGCGCACGCCGACGCCGCCGCGACCCTGAAGTGGTGGCGGCCGGGCGCGGACTCGCACACCAACCCGCAGACCGGTTCGACGCCGTACAGCCGGATAACGGGCGCGGGCTACTGCCCGAACCCGCTCTCCTGGGCCTACGCCGAGACCACCTACACCGGCTGGGGCG
Source organism: Nonomuraea sp. JJY05 (assembly GCF_043496855.1). Classification (NCBI taxonomy): domain Bacteria; kingdom Bacillati; phylum Actinomycetota; class Actinomycetes; order Streptosporangiales; family Streptosporangiaceae; genus Nonomuraea; species Nonomuraea sp. JJY05. The sequence continues at coordinate 105,087 of NZ_JBIEIS010000041.1, read as the reverse complement.
GGTCGGGCACGCCGCGGGCCGCCGTCCATTGGTGGGTGTACGTCAGCACGTACGGCCACCGCCAGATCGTACTGAGCCCGACGCTGACCGACGTGGGCATCGGCGCGGCAGCGGGAGCGGCGGACCCGTCCGGCGCGGGCGCGGCGGGCGGTGGGACGTTCGTGGTCGACTATGGACGCTGCCAGCGCTAACCGGGCTGGACCGTCGTGCGTGGCAGCGTTCCCGGCCGGACGTCGACCAAGCGTTCTGGCCCCGGCGGCACGGCAGCTCCCGCGTCACAGCGAACCCGATCCCCGCCTGTGCGGAACCACCGACGGGCGGTCTCGCCAGTCGCGGTCCCAGGCCTGCACGTGATCGTGAAGTTGCCGGGCGAGCTCGGCGCCGGCGCGGCCGTACCCGCAGGTGCCGAACTCCCAGCGAAGCTCGGCGGCCTCATGGCGCTGTGGTTGGCGGATGGTGAGGTAAGCGAAGCTGTCGTGGGTGATGAGGAGGGGACAGTACCAGCGCATGGCCGGCTCGATGAGGGCGCTTTCGCGGTCCGGATCCCGCCAGAACATGCCGGTGCCCCCACCGGCGGAGAACGATGGCACCCGGGCATGGAGAAGGCCCAGGAAGGGCCGGCGTCGCGCCCAAAAGGCTCCTATCGCCGCGAATCGTGACAACCCCGGCACAGTTCAGGAGCGCCGTCCAGATGTCCTTGACCGCCCTTGACGGGTGCGCGGGCCCGATGTCCTCGATGTCCCGCAACCGGCACCGGTACAAGCACACGACCTGCACCGCCCTCGCCCGAGGCAGTCTTCACCGGGCGCACATACGGGATACACCCGCTGATACAACCCGGATAAGTGCGCAGACTCGTTCGCGATGCGTGGTCTGCGGCAGAGCGTCCGGCCTGATGGGCGATGCAGCGCGAGCCGTACGCCAGGAGAAAGGAGTTACCGCATGAGGTTCACTCTTGGTCCGCGAGCCCATCAAGCACCCAGACGGCTCCACCCAGCCGGCGGGGGTATGACCCCCGGCTGGCGGGGATATTACGGACTTCAGGCGGATGCCTTCTAACCTGCCTGTTTCTCAATCTTGAGTCATGGCGCAGCGCTCAGGCACTGCGACCAATCGGAGTTTTAAGATCGGAAAGCAAGGCTGGCCAGAGTGGGCGAGAGCGAGGCGGAGCACGTGATCCGGGTAGTGGTGGTGGACGACGAGGCTCTGGTGCGGTCGGGATTCAGCCTCATCCTCGGTGCGGCTGACGACATCGAGGTCGTCGCGACCGCGAGCGGGGGCGACGCCGTCGAGACCATCCGCCGGGAGCAGCCCGACGTGGTGCTGCTGGACATCCGGATGCCGGACGTCGACGGACTCACCGTCCTGCACCAGCTGCAGATGATGCCGAGCGCACCCGTGGTGGCGATGCTGACGACGTTCGACACCGATGAGTACGTTCTGACCGCGCTGCACTCCGGCGCGGCCGGTTTCCTGCTCAAGGACACCGAACCCGACCAGCTCGCCCACCTGGTGCGCACCCTCGCAGCGGGCGGCGTGGTGCTGTCGCCCAAGGCGTCCCGGGCCCTGCTGCACAGTCACCCCGGTATCGAGGCGGCTGTCGACGAGGAGGCGGCTCGCGTCCGGCTGCTCACCCCCCGCGAGCGTGACGTCCTGGTCCTGGTGGCGGAGGGGTTGTCGAACGCCGACATCGGAGCGCGTATCCACCTGGGCGCCGGCACGGTCAAAGACCATGTCAGCGCGATCCTCACGAAACTGCGGGTGACGAGCCGGGTACAGGCCGCCCTGCTGGCACAGCGGGCCGGGCTGCTCGACGACCGCAAGCAGTCGCAGGCCGGCTGATGAGCCGCGCAGGCGCCCTGTGGGGGCGCGTGCCCGCGCCGGTCGTCGACCTCGCCCTGGTGGCGGTGGCGGCCCTGGACGTGTGGGTGAACACCTGGGAGGAAACCCGCCTCGGCGTCGCGTTCCCCGTGCTCGGCTGCGGCGCGCTGGTCTTCCGGCGCAGATTCCCGTTCGCCGTCTTCCTGCTCACCCTGCCGATCATGGTCACCACCGAGGTGGCCGTGGCTCCGCTCGTGGCGCTCTTCACCGTGGCCGAACGCTCCCGCAACCGCCGCTTTCTCGCGGTATGCGTCGCCTTGACCGCCATCGCGGGCAGCATTCCGTGGCCTCCGTCCGACCTCTCCGAAGTCGGCCAGACCTTTACGCTGCTCTTCTTCGTCTACAACCTGGCGATCGCCGTCGCCCCGGTCCTGTTCGGTCAGCTCGTCCAGGCGCGACGGGACCTGGCCCGGCGGCTGGAGGAGATCGAGGAGGCCAGGGAACACGAACGTGCCCTGCACGCTCAGGCCGTGGTCGCCAGGGAACGTGCCCAACTGTCTCGGGAGATGCACGACGTGGTCTCCCACCAGGTGAGCCTGATCGCGGTGCAGGCCGGAGCCCTACAGGTCGCTACCAAGGATGCGGACGCCAAAGAGGCTGCCCGCACGATCCGTTCGCTGAGCGTCACCACGCTCGACGAACTGCGCACCATGGTCACGCTACTGCGCGCCTCCGGCGGCCACACCACCGAGCTGACTCCTCAGCCCACCCTGGCCGACCTGCATAAATTGGTGGCATCAAGCGGCACTCACGCGGAGCTGACGGGTGAGCTGCCGCCCACCGTGGGCACACCCGCGCAACGGGCCATCTACCGCACGGTCCAGGAGGCGCTGACCAACGTCCGCAAGCACGCCCCCGGCGCCACCGCTTGCGTCGAGCTGTGGCAGGAAGGCGACGACGTGGGAGTGACCGTCACCAACACCCCGCCCACGCGTCCCTCGCTCTCCCTCCCCGGTTCGCAGCAGGGCTTGGTCGGTCTGCGGGAACGGGCCGACATCCTGCACGGCACCCTGGATGCGGGCCCGACCACGGAGGGCGGCTACCGGGTGTGGCTGCGGATTCCCCTCAGCGCGGACTGACCGACCCCTCATGCTGTTCCGTCGGCTTGCGGCTCACGAGACCCACTCGTGGTCCGCGTCCGGCAACGAGAAAGGGGGGCTGGCGCCCGTGCTCCGCCCGGCCTGCACGCTCGTCCAGCTCCCGGTCCTGACCGTGTCCGGTGCCGCGTCAGGACAGCGCAGATCCCGGCACCGGGCTGACGGCCCTGGTTTCACCGCGCCCTCCTCACCGGCATCTGCGAACAAGTCGCCGCGTCACTTCAGCAGGGTGCTGACCAAGGCGACGGCCACCCCTAGGAGCGCGTCGGTACAGCCGATCTTGAGGGCTCGTCCCCACGTGCGGCCCGCGGCCCGGGAGGCGAGCAGGCCCCAGCACAGCAGCAGGACGGTGTTGACTCCGAAGGCGACGTACTCGATGCCTGTGGAGCGCCACCAGCCAAGGCCCGCCCCCCACAGCAGCAGTGTGGTGGGCAACGCCGCCACCACCAGCGGCCATTCGGCGAGCACGGCACGCACCACACCCCGTACGCCGGGATGGCCCTGCGCGTCGCGGTGGGCGATCTCGTGGGCGTATCCATGGGCCAGGGCCGAGGCGAGGGCGGTGAACAGGACCCACAGGGCGTCGTCCATGCGTGCCGCTCGAGTCGTCTCGCCGAACTGGGTGAGCGCGGCGACGGCCGAACCCGACACCAGGAGCCCGTACACGCCGCCGAACAGCGCGGTCGGCTGAGCCAGCCAGTCCCACACCGCACGTCTGTAACGGATGGCGGACTCGGTGCGCATAAGGGGCCTTTCGCGGTCTTGGTTTCCGTGCATGTCGGCGCGTGGGGTTGTCCGGTCGGGAGTGGGGCAGCGGACGACCGGACAACCCCGCGTGTGATGGGTCATCACGCGGGGGCCAGGAGCTGGGTGGCCGCCAGTAGCGCGTACAGCCGGTCCTGGGCCACCAGTTCCTCATGGGTGCCCACCGAGCGGATCCGGCCGGCGTCCATCACGACGATCCGGTCGGCGCCTGTCACCGTCGACAAGCGGTGGGCCACCACCAGCACGGTGGTCTCGCGGGACACCTCCGTGATGACGTCGCGCAGCGCCAGCTCGTTGACGGCGTCGAGCTGCGAGGTCGCCTCGTCCAGGAGCAGCAGCCGAGGCCTGCGGAGCAGGGCGCGGGCGATGGCGATGCGCTGCCGCTCGCCGCCCGACAGCTTCGAGCCGCGGTGTCCGACCGGGGTGTCCAGGCCGTGGGGCAGGCGCTCGACGAGGGTGTCGAGCTTCGTCCGGGCCAGGACGTCGCGGATGTCGTCGTCCGTCGCGTTGGGCGCCGCGAAGACCAGGTTCTCCCTCAGCGTGCCGGCCAGCACCGGAGCGTCCTGCTCCACGTACCCGATGGCAGACCGTAGCTCGGACAGGGACCAGTCCTGTACATCCTTGCCGTCGACCAGGACCCGGCCGCCGGTGGCCTCGTAGAACCGCTCGATGAGCGCGAACACCGTCGACTTGCCCGCGCCCGAGGGGCCCACGAAGGCCGTCATTCCGGTTCCCGGCACCTCGAAGCTCACCTGCTGGTGGGTGTACGGCAGGCCCGGACGGTAGCGGAAGGACACGTCCTCGAAGCGGACCGACGCCGGACCTGACACCGCTGTCCCCTGCCTGGGCAGGGCGCCCTCCTGCCGGGCGGGCGGTTCCGTCGACAGGCGTTCCACCTGCGCGATCCGGGAGATCGCGGCCGCCCCCTCCTGATAGGAGGACACGGCGTCGACCAGCTTGGACACCGGCTCGATCAGGTAGAAGAGGTACAGCAGGAAGGCGATGAGGGTCGACACGGGGATCTCCCCGGACGCCACGCGCGCCCCGCCGACCCCGAGCACGGCGAGAAAGGCCAGCTGTACGGCGAGTTCGTCGGCCGAGCCCGCCACGGCCTCCCACTTCGCGCTCTGCATGCCGTGCCGCCACGCCCGCCGCGCCGCCGCCTCCACCCGGGCGGTCTCCCGCTCCTCGGCACCGGACGCCTTCACCGTGCGAAACGCCCCGAGAGCCCGCTCCAGCGCGACGGAGATCTCCCCGACCGCCTCCTGCGACCGCTCGGTGGCGCGGGCGATCTTCGGCATCACCAGGGCGACGGCCCCGCCGACCAGCACGACCACACCGAGCGTCACGCCGAGCAGTACGACGTCCAGGAACGCCATCATCACGATCGCCGCCACGAAGGCCACCGCGCCGGTGGCCGCGGAGACGACCGCCTGGGTGCTGACCGCCCGCAGCAGCGTGGTGTCCGAGGTGACCCGGGACATCAGATCGCCCGGCGGGGTCCGCTCCCACTCCGCGATCCGCAGCCGCAGCAACCGCCCCACAAGGGTGCGCCGCGCGGCCAGGACCACCGACTCCGCCGTCCGCTCCAGCACATACGCGCCGAACGCCTCGACCGCCGTGCCCAGCACCACCAGCGCTGTGAGCACGATCAGGATCCCGGCGATGGTCTCACCTGTCGCGAGCCGATCCACGAGTGCCTTGGTGGCCAGCGGCTGCAGCAGTCCCCCGGCGGCCCCGACCAGGGCGCACAACAGGCCGAGGGCGACGGCCCACCGGTGCGGCCGGACATGGGCGCACAGTGCCTTGACCGTCTCTCGGGCGGACAGGGACGTTTCATCCGTCGTCGGGGCGGATGCGGTGTTCACGAAGTTCCTTTCTTCTGCAGTCTGCCGGGCACCGCATCAGCGGTCCGGCACACCAGGGCGTGAGCAGGTGTCGGCTCAGTGGACGAATGCGGCCGCCCTCGCGGCGAGGGCGTGCGCCAACCCTTCGGAGACCTCAGGACGCACGACGGACAGGACGAAGGCGCCCGCCGCCGGCGTCAGACCGAGGAATTCCAGCAACTCACCCCTGCCAGGGACGGCGTCACGGGCCGGCGCGTCGGCCGATGATCCGAGGAATCCCTCGCGCTCGTTGTGTCGCGCACGGTCTGTCATGCCTCCAGCCTGGAAGCCCGTCCGCCCCACGCCCACCCGGCAACTGTCGGGTCCACCCCCGCCGAGTGGCTGAAGAAGACCGCCGTCCGGTCGCACCGGACCGGCCGGGGACGAGACTCCGCCGATCGGCAGGGCGGTACCCGCCGATCGGCGGGGGCGTTACCGAAGCCTGCCGGATGGTCCGCCCCCTGACGTCCACACGAGATTCTCCGTATGACACAGACACAGCCGCCGCAGGAGACACCGGCTCCGCAGGAGAACTCGCCTCCGCAGCCCCGAACCCCGCCCGAGTCCGCCGTGCCGGCCTCGCCCGGTCCCTCGATGGGACGCCTCGTCGGGGTGGACCTGGCCCGCGCGCTGGCCGTGTTCGGCATGTACGTCGTGCACATCGGCCCCCCGCTGTCGGCCACGGACGGCGTCGCCAGCTGGGTCCGGTACCTGGCGGACGGTCACTCGTCGGTCCTGTTCGCCACCCTCGCCGGGTTCTCCCTGATGCTGATCGCCGGCCGCCGGGAGCCGAAGACCGGCCTGGCCGGTCGGCAGGCGAAGGCCAGGATCGCGATCCGCGCCGTGATCCTGCTGGCGCTGGGCACCGCGATGGCGATGGTTTACGGGGGAGTGATCATCCTCAACTTCTACGGCGTCTTCTTCCTCCTCGCCCTGCCCCTGGTGCGACTGCGCGCCAGGACCCTCGCGATCACCGCGGCCGTCCTCGCCCTCGTCACACCGCAGCTGGCCTTGGCCCTCAACTCGCTGCTGACCGAATCGCTCCAGCAGAGCATCAACGTCTACGACCCGCTCCACCGCCTCAGCGGCGTGGGAGTGCTCGATCTGCTGCTCACCGGCTTCTACCCGGCGCTCACGTGGATGTCGTTCGTGATCGCGGGCATGGCGCTGGGCCGCCTCGACCTGTCCTCCGGCACTGTCCAGCGACGCCTGGCCGCGCTCGGCGCCGCCCTCACCGTGACCGCGTACGGCATGTCCTTGCTGCTGGCCGGCAAGGACGCGTTGAGGAGCACGGCGGAGGACGGGTCGTCGTCCAGCGGCTCCGTGTCGATACCCCTCGACAGCGGGTCGTTCCCCGATATGCCGGCCTCGTCGCTCCTGACGGCCGGGCCGCACAGCGGCACCACATTCGACATCATCGGCAGCGTCGGAGTCGCGATCCTCGTGATCGTCGGCGCGACGGTGGCGATGGACCGCCTGCCGCGACTGCGCCACCTGGCCAAACCCGTCATCGCCGTGGGCACCATGTCCCTGACCGCCTACGTCGGCCACTTCGTCGCACAGTCCGTGCTGTCCGTGCCCGGCGGGACCGGCACCCAGCAGTCCTGGATGCCGCTGCTCATGTTCATCGGCGGGGCGATCGCGTTCGCCTCCATCTGGTCCCGCTTCTTCCGCCGCGGACCCCTGGAGTACCTGCTCAACGCCTCCACCAAGCCGGCGAAGTACATCCGATGAGACCCGGCCGGGGTGGCCGCCTCCACGCTCCACCCCGGCCTGGACCGCCCAAGGATCCAGCGAGCGCATAGTCCTCGCAGGCTTTCACCCATAAGCCTGGCTCGTCACCGAAAGGTGCACCGAGGGTGTCAACGGCCAAGTCCGTGTGCAGACTGGCTCCGCCCACCACCCGAACCAGCGATAGCACCACTCCTGTTGCGCTCTGTACGTTCAGCCGTGTCAGCTCTGAGCTGCATCAACGCCAGAACGCCACGGCGCGGACCCCGAGAGAACTCCTGCCCATCCGGCAAGGTCACCCGGACCTGAGGCGGGGTCGACTCGGCAGAGGACATGTCGTCACCGTACGGGACGCCGCTTGCGACGCCCCGCCGCTGGTACAGACGCGATGATGGACGTCAGCGCCGAGGTGAGGAGCAGCGCGTGGGAACCAAGCACCTCGCCCGACTGCAGTTCGACGAGGACGGCGGTCGTTTCTTGGGCACCCAGGCGACCGATCGTGCCCTTGTCGACCGCTGGAGGTCCCGTCAGCACCAGTGCTCGCACCGGTCTACGCAGCTGAACAGAAGTACTTGGCAGGGAATGGAACGAAGCCGCAGACCGTCAGGTTCAGCCCGAGGAAGTGGTCGCCGTCGTGGATGAAGGTGAGTGACCGGCTGACGCCGCCGCGTTTGCCACCACCGCGCCGCCCGCGCCGTGCCCGGCGCGGTGGAGGAGAGGTACGCGGTACCGGCGTCGATCGTACCGACGGCCTGGGCCGGCCGACCTGAGCCGTGATCGCCAACTGGCTGCTGCACCGCTCGTCGGCCTCCACCTGGCAGGCGCGGCTGCTGGCGCTGGCCGCGTTCGGCCAGGGGACAGGGCATCTTGGTGATGGTCAAGTCCTCTCGCGGGCGCCGGCTCCGCGGCCGGCCTCACACGGGCGGCCGATGCGGGTCACACTCCGATGCCAGCGGGGGGCGCTCAACCGACTGGGCGTATCCGGCCGTCTCCGATCCGAATGCGGCCTGGAACGGTGCGCTCCCCACCCGGCGACGTGCCCGGCACGACGCCGAGGCGCTCGGCCGTGCCAGACACAGGGTGTCCAGGCTCTCCACGAGCTTGCCTGGGGCGGGCGCGTACGGGTCAAAGGGCGATGGGGCCGAGGTCGCGGGCGGCCTCGGCGAAGTCCCTGATCAGGGTGGTCTCGGTGGCGGTGCGCCAGATGAGCGCCCAGCGGGCCAGAGGGGCGTCGCGGATGGGCACGTAGATGTGGTCGGGCCGGGCGTAGTAGCGGATGGAGTGTGCGAAACACGGTGAGACGGCCTCGCCGTTCGAGACGAGGGGGATCATCTCGGCAGAGGTGGTGACTATGGGGCCGATCCGAATCGGACGTCCGCTGGGAGTGTGGGTGGGGACAAGCCAGTTGCGCCAATAGTCCGGCCGGGCCCCGCCGAAGACGATCTCGTCCCCGAGGTCTTCGTACGACACCGATTCCCGGTCAGCCAGCCGGTGCTCGGGGCCGACCACGAGCACGACCGGTTCGGTGCAGACGACGGGGCCCACAGTGAGGTCGCTCTCCCTGACGGGTAACCAGGCGATCAGCAGGTCGATGTCTCCGGAGCGCAGCAGCCTGAAGGGATCGGCGAAGCCGGCGTAGCGGAGCTGGAGGTCGCATTCGGGGTGGCGGCTCTTGAAGGCGTCGAACAGCGGGCGCAGGTCCTGGGGATTTTCGTTGACCATGCCCAGGCACAGCACGTTCGTCTTCCCCCGGGCGGTCAGGGCGGCGCGTTCGATGCCGTCGAGCAATCCGCGGTACATCGGCTGGAGGTCGTCGAAAAGCTGCTGCCCGATCGGGGTCAGCGCCACGCGGCGGTTGTCGCGTTCGAACAGGGCGGCGCCGATGCGGCGTTCCTGCTTCTTGATCGCCTGGCTCACGCGTGCCGGTGTCACGTGCAGCCGTTCCGCCGTACGGCCGAAGTGCAGCTCTTTGGCGAGAGTCAGGAAGATCTCGATGTCGCGAAGTTCCACGCGGCCCCGTTCGTCGTTTAGTGAGAGGTTAAGGCACGATGCCGGATCCGGCGTTGTCGTCCCGGATGGCCTGGCGGCACGCTTATGGCGTGAACATCATCGCTTCCGCGGTGACGCTGAACGTCGACGACGTGGCGGCGGCCAGTGCCTTCTTCACCACCCACCTGGGCTTTCACGAGTCGGTGGCGAATGGGGCATATGCCTGTCTCGTCCGACCGGACGCCGGCGCCGACATCGTGCTGCAGCTGCGAGAGGCTGGAGAGCGGCCCGCGACCGGGGTCGTGCTGACCTTCACCGTCACTGACGTCACCGCCGAGTACGACAGGCTCGTGCGAGAAGGGGCAGCCGTCAGCGTGCCGCTGCGCAGGGAGCCGTGGGCGGAGCTGCTGTTCGAGTTGACCGACCCCAACGGCATCGTGGTCCGGCTCGTCGAATGGACGGCGCCGGCAGGCGCCTGAGTGCGACGGCCGGGGCGAGAGCCGATCAGCATGCGGCAGATCAGTAGAACCACCCTGCAATGTTGCGTACATCGTTCCGGACAGCGTGCCATGTGCGCACAGCGAGAACAACCTATAGGAAAGGACGTTTAGCCATGTCGAAAGTCGCCAGTTGGGACATGAAGGGCACCTGGGACACCAAGGGCGCTTGGGACACCAAGGGCCGCTGGGAAGAGCGCGAGCGGCCCGGCCTGTCACAGGCGGGGCTGGAGCGGATGCGCCAGGTCCTGGCCGGACACGTCGGGTCGGGAGCCGTACCCGGGCTGGTCGCGCTGGTCGGCCGGGGCGACGAGACGCACGTCGAGGCCCTGGGGACCCTGCACGCGGGCGGCACCGAGCCGATGCGGCGGGACACGCTCTTCCGGATGGCGTCGCTGAGCAAGCCGGTCACGGCCGCCGCGGTGATGATCCTGGTCGAGGAGTGCCAGCTGCGGCTGGACGACCCGGTCGAGGAGTGGCTGCCCGAGCTGGCCGACCGCCAGGTGCTCAGGAGCATCGACGCCCCGCTGGACGACACGGTCCCCGCGGCCCGGTCGATCACCGTGCGCGACCTGCTGACCTTCACCTTCGGGTTCGGGGTGGTGCTGGCGGCGCCCGACACCTACCCGATCCAGACCGCGATCCGCGAGCTCGGCCTGGACACCACCTCGCCCGACTTCGGGCCGCAGGAGTGGATCCGCCGGCTCGGCACGCTGCCGCTGATGCACCAGCCGGGCGAGCTGTGGCAGTACCACGTCGGCTCCGACGTGCTCGGCGTGCTCGTCGCCAGGGTGGCCGGGCAGCCGCTGGAGGAGTTCCTGCGCGAGCGGCTGTTCGGCCCGCTCGGCATGAAGGACACCGGCTTCCACGTGCCCGCCGACCGGATCCACCGCCTGCCCACCAGCTACGCGCACAACCCCGAGAACGGCGAGCTGGTCGTCTGGGACGAGGCCGCCGGCGGCAAGTACAGCCGCCCGCCGCTCTTCCCGGCCGGCGGCGACGGGCTGGTCTCGACCGTCGACGACTACCACGCCTTCTTCCGCATGCTCCTGAACAAGGGCACCTTCGGCGGAGCCCGCGTCCTGTCGCGGGCCTCGGTCGAGCTGATGACGATGGACCACCTGACGCCGGGGCAGAAGGTCGAGAAGGACGCCTTCGGCGACCACTTCGGCCGGCACGGCGGGTACGGCTTCGGCCTGGCGGTCCGTACCCACCGGCGCGACCTGGCCTCGCCGGGCCAGTTCGGCTGGGACGGCGGCCTCGGCACCACCGGGTACGCCGACCCGGCCGAGGATCTGGTCGGCATCCTGCTGACGCAGAGCGCGATGGACTCCGTCCACACGCCGCGCCTCCACAAGGACTTCTGGACCACCGCCTACCAGGCAACCGGGTGAACGTGACCGGGGCCTTTCTGCCTGCAGCACGGCAGGCAGCCAAGTGGTGCTGACGGCGAAGAGCGCGACAAGGTGACTGGATCCCAACCTCGGAGGGGATCCAGTCACCTTCAGTCCTGTCCACCGACTTCGAGTCGCGCCGCATCGAGCACCACCGCGCGCTGCGCCAACCCCTGGACCCGACGGCGGTCATCGACGGCCAGAGGGATCCTGCAACGTTCGAGGCTGCCGTTCTAACTGTTCGACATGCTCTCCGAGAATGCGGGACGCTACCGCGATGACACAACGAACCGATACGCCGCCCGCATGGGATGAACGCACACAGCTGATCACCTTCCTGGACTACGTCCGTGACACGGCGCGGGCCAAGTGCGAAGGTGTGTCCGCGGAAGACGCCCGCAAGGCCCCCCTCCCGGGTTCACCGCTGATGACGATATGCGGGCTGATCAGCCATCTGCGGTGGGTCGAGCACTACTGGGTCGAGGTGATGTTTCTGGGGCAGGAACTCGAAGGTCCGCTCAAGGAGGCGACCGATGACGACCCCGACCCTGAGATGCGGATAGCGGTCGATGTCCCACTGCCCCAGCTTCTCGCCGAATACGAGGAACAGGGCTCCCGCTACGGTCGGCTGCTCGCCGACCACGACCTGGACTCACCGGCCAAGCGTCCTATCGGGGACGGCCGCCACGTGGACCTCCGCTGGGTGATCCTGCACCTGATTGAAGAGACGTCCCGCCATAACGGCCACCTCGACATCGTGCGTGAGCTCGTCGACGGCCGGACCGGCGTATAGGTAACGGCTTGTCATGAACAATCGCGGCGGTGTCTGTGACACGGCACCGATCACCGGCACCGCACTGATCAACAGCGACAGGTCATGGCAGGGTGCATCCAGGCCATCAAACTGCTGCTTCCGGCCGGCACCACCGTGATCATCTACTACCCGGACCCGGCAAATCCGGCAGAACTGCTTGAAGTCACCGTGCGCGGCGTCGGCCGCTGGCTGGACTGAGCCTGGCAGGGGTTGCGTGGCGAACCGGCCGACCTGGGGACATACGCCGTTCTCGGGGTCGGCCGGTGTTCTCCGTGAAGCGCGCCTGCCTGGTCGCGGGCGGAACGTGTACTCGTCCAGCGGAGGTTTTCATCCGTTGCCGCCGGTCGACCCCGTAGTAGATCGGTGCGCGGTCGTCGAGGGATGCCGCGCCTTTCGGCCAAGAAACCCCGCTCTCAAGCGGACCAGGTCACACTTGGAGGCTCTCCCGAGCCTGCAAGTGTGACCGGCGATCCCCGCACCGCAGCATAGGTCCTGTAGCGAGGGCTCAGCCGTAGTAGTCGCGGATATCCCAGAAGCGGGAGGGGTGGCCGTCGCAGGTGTACTGGACGGCCTCGAGGTTGTTCTCGGTGCTGACGCCGCCGGCGATGGTCAGGCACTTGCCGGTCTGGACGTTCCGGAATTCGATGTGTTGGCCGACCTGATTGCCGAGCGCCCAGTAGCGCGAGGGGTGGGTGTCGCAGGTGTACTGGAGGGCGACGACGTTGTTCTCGGTGCTGACGCCGCCGGCGATGGTGAGGCATTTGCCGGTCTGGCGGTTCTTGACCTGCAGGTACCCACTGGAGTAGCCCCAGACGTCCCAGCGGCGGGAGGGGTGGCTGTCGCAGGTGTACTGGACGGCGTGGACGTTGTTCTCGGTGCTGACGCCGCCGGCGATGGTCAGGCACTTGCCGGTCTGCCAGTTCACGAGCTGGACGTTCGACGCGGCCCAGACGGCCGTGGAGGATGGCGCGGCGGATACCGGGGTGGCGGTCGTCGCGCCGAGGGCGAGGAGCGGAGCGATGACAGCTGCCGCGCGAAGGATGTATGACCTCATGTGACCCAGCGTGCGGGCGTGGGGCCGGTATGGCTTGAGTACCTCGTACTCAATGTGTGCCCTGGGACGGGTTGCGCCGGGCGGGAACAGATGCGCGGACAGGACAAAGACGACAGTTGCCTGCCGTCGGACGAGTGGCTATGAAGACGGAACGTCCCCCCGTCCTGCCGGAAAGGGGGACAAGGGACCGCCGCGCGTCACACCGGGCGCTTGGCACCCGACTCGCCGTCGGCCAGCACCACGGCGCCGGGCGGTGATGGCTGTTGCGGCTTGCGGATCACGGTGTCCGCATGCGCAGGAGTGATGCCCAGCACCAGCACGGCGGCCAGGCCGGCGGCCAAAGCGGCGGCACGGCGAGTCCAGGTACGGGTCTTCATACGGCTCTCCCAGTCGGCCGATGATCATGACAGTACTGTCCACCAGCATCAGTGCTACATCCCCGCCCGTCCACCCCAGGAAGGCCGAGTGGCCACAAGCGGACAGGCCCTCGCACCCGCAGACGTTCACGACGGCTACGGGCTCGCGCCGGTCCCAGTGCAAGAGATCAACGGTGCTCCGGCGTGGTTGTGACGTGCATCGCTCGATGTCCAGCCCGCCGCGACCTGGGCGGATGTAAATCATCGGCGGGCGCAGTGTCGCCGGGGACCTTGTGGGCCACCAGGGCCGTGAGTGGTGCGCGAAACGTCGCGTTGCGGAAAGTCGGCGTACAGCTACGGGGTGGGCCGTGTGGAGCCGTCGTCGAGCGGCTCGGGCCGTCGACTGTGGACGGCCGAGCCTCGGCCGATGGCCACCCGGTCGACAGGGTCGGCGTCGCCAGGTGGAAACGACGTGAGCGATTCGTCCTTCGTGTACGTCAGCGGCTCGTTCGCCTCGAAATAGCCGTCACGCTGGAAATGCACGAGCTCGACCGCGCTCAGGTCAAGTGTCCGGCGAGCAGGGGGAAGCTCAAGCACCGTGCGACTCAGGACCCTAGAAATCCCATCGCTCGGTGGTGACCGGAGAGACCGTCGCCGACTGGACCCTGACCTTCCGCCATGAGAAGGCGTACTTGTTGAATACAGCTTCATTGATGATCCAGCGGTAAGCACCGTACCGGCTGTCCCAGATGAAGACCTGAGGGCTGGAGGCGGACTTGACCAAGTGCGCGCCGTTCAGGTTGGTGAAGCTGCCGAAGCAGGCCGAGAAGTCGTTGAGAATGACGATCCCGTCATAGGTCTCCCAGAGGCTGAAGTACACGGTCTCGTTGGGGATCCATCTGGCTCGATTATCGGGATCCACGAGGAAGATGGCCGGGCTGGTCGGTGACTTGAATCGTTGTCCCGGTGCGGGGCAGGCCGCGCTGCTCTCGCTGTCAGCAGTCGCGGCGGTAGTACCGAGCACAGCCAGCGAAAGTGCGGCCAGTGTGATGCGTAACGTCATGCGAACGGTTCTCATCGTGTTCCCCTTCTCGTCAGGATGGGCTGCGGCCAACCATCGAGATGGCCGGAATCGGCGCACGCGCGCCTCCTCGCGGCAAGTTTCGATCAGCGAGGATGATCAGACCAGGACATACGGCGGGCATTGACCGGGCATGTCATGTCAGGAGGGCGGCAGCTCTCCTGACCAGTTCAACCGGCACCTTGACCCCGCGCGGCACCGGCGCCGGATTCAGCAGCAAATCCACCATGCGGCGGGCCAGGCGGGCCACGTCGTAGCGCACCCCGTCACCTGGGGACAGGGCTCGGCGGGGCGTTGCCCGAGGAGGCGGCCTCAGGCGTTGTGGCGTCTCGTGATCGCCGCGTGGATCTTTGAAACGATCTCCTCGGCGACCGGCGACGCCGTGATCACCAGCATCGCTCCTGGACGACAAGCGCAGGAGCGAGAAGATGTTCGTCACCGTGAGGTAGGCCGAGCGCAGCACCACAACCGATCATCATGCCGCTCACCGGAGCGCCCGGGACACCGCCGGGCCGAGATCGCCCATCCTGCCTACGACCTACGCGGATGAATATTCGGCACGCGCGGGACTGTGATGATCACAGGGAGACATTTTCGGCTGCGGCGTGTGGTTGTGAGAAACCGCCCGTAATACCGGGGGCGCCCGGCACACTACGTGGTGCTGAAGTATCGTTCCTGCCGCCGCACGGCAGGGGCGGACTCGTAACCGACCCCATCGGAGCACGACATCAAGACATCACATCGCCAGGACGTCGAGAGTCACCCGCGCTTACGACTCGTCCGCGCGTTCGCCCGGAGCTCCTTCTCCGCCGCCGTCGCCCTCGCCTTCCTCGCCGCAGCCCTTTCCACGAGCGTCGTCGCCGGCGCCGAATTGGGTACGCGCGGTTCGGAGGAGGTCGTGAGTGCCATCGACGCCCGGCCCAACGACGGCTCCGGCTACTGGCCGGACTTCTCGAACACCGGCTACGCCAACACGCCGGCCAACGCCGGAGGGCTGGGCCTCGGCGCGTACCCGGGCAAGCTCACCGACTACGCGCCGGACATGAGCGCCGACAAACCGCTGAGGCTCGAGTTCCCGGACAACAGCGTCATCTCCTACCAGCGTTTCCTCGGCCTGAAGGTGCTGATCTACGGCGACAATCTCACGTTCGTGGGCTGCCTGTTCGAGGGCACCAATCCCAACGACAACCTCGTCCAGATCTACTCGGACAACAACATCAAGTTCCTCTACTCGACGTTCAAGCCGAACTCCTACGCGATGCCGCCCGGCAACGACGGCACCGTCTCGTCGTCCCACACCAAACCGGGCACGCCCTTCGACAAGTCCTGGCAGCTCGCCACGACGATGAAGGAAGCCGTGGCGGTCATGGACCACAACGACATCTGGGGCAACGCGGGCATGATCATGGTGACGGGTTTCCCGGACCGCCCGTCGACCTGGACGAACAACTACATCCACGACATGGCGGATACGTCGCATGACGAATACCACCACGACGGCATAGGCCCGCAGAGCGAAGGCAACGGCGGCCCCATGATCGTCCACCACAACACCCTGGCCTCCCTGGGCAACACCAACGCCCTGGCCCTGCAGGGCGACGGCGTGTACGACCACATCTCGTTCACGAACAACTACGTCTCCGGCTGGGGGTACGCGATCAGCATCGGCGTCGTGAACAACGCCACGAACATCACCGTCACCGACAACATCTTCTCGGCCGAACTCGAGCAGCTGTACGGCTTCCTGTACGGCAACATCTGGGGCGGGTCGGCGCGCGGCTCCACCTGGCGCCGCAACCTTGTCCAGGCCCGTACGGGAGACGACAACCAGAGCTACACGACGGCTGACCACGGCCGATACCTGTGGCCGAGCGGCGAGACCCACGCCACCGACTACACGGGCTGAGCCCCTTCCCGCCTGACGCGCGCCTCGCTGCTCTTCGTGAGCCACTCCGGACCGGAGAGCGGCGAGGCTGCTGCGGGGCTGTCCGGCGAGAGCCACTCGCCACCTTGACGAGGCGGCCGGTGGCGCCGCCTCCTCAACGGAGGCAGTAATCGCCAAGCCAACGCCGCCCTCTACCGCATCGTCCGCGTTCTGGCACCGCACAACGCCGCGAAGGAGGCCTCCGTTCGCAGCGGCGCAGTCGGGGCCGACGCCGACGCGCACCAGCACTCACAGGGGGCGGGAGGCGCCGGCTGGGAGACAGTGTACTGGCGGTCAGCGCGCGGCGGCCCGGGGCTCGGCCGTGTGCGCCGGGCTTGCTCGGGGTCGCCGAGCGGGCCGCGGCGGTGTCGTCATCGATCGGGTCCTCGCCGCGGCCCGGTCCACGGCGCGGGCACCGAGCTCACCGGACGCCCTCGACGCCTTGATCGTGCTGGCCACCGACGGGCAGGGTGCCGCGGTTCCGCTGCTTCGCCACGCCCTCTACGACATAGGCGAGCCCCGCACCGCGACAGCTCACCGAACTCCTATTCCACGTCCAACGTTGCACCCCACGGCGGGTATGGGTCATGCGGATGAGCGCGCATACGGCCGGTACAAAAGTTCGTTCCACGGCTTTGTCAGGGGCGCGCCATGCTCTGCTCGGCTGCTCTCGACTCTCCGTCCTGCGCCCTGAGGGGAGGCGGTGAAGGTACGGGACCGCGGCCAGCCCCCTGAGTGGGGCAAGCCACCGCACCCTGCGCCTGCGAGAGCGCGTTCCATACCTCGTGCCGCGGGCATGAACCGGGTCGCCATCGTCGGCCGTAACGAACGCGCCCGCGGACGTGACCGTGTTTCCCCCTCACACGTTGGCCGCCGTACGAGGAAGGTTGCCGGTGCTCAGCCGCCCAACCTCCACGTCGCAGCGCACCACATCCCTCTAATGGCCATCGGGTGGATAGCCGCATCTGGGCGTCTTCATCCACACCCCGGTGCCAAGCAGCGGCGCTGTTTGGCTGATCCGCCTGAAAGAGGCGGACGGGGAGGGCACGATGGGGCTCTCACCCGCTGTCCAACTCGTGGAGGAGAAGGTGCAGGACGCCTCGTTCAGCGGTCCGTCAGCCGAGCCGGAACCGATCGTGATGACCCTGTACCCCGAGTATTACGAGCTGATGTGGCAGGGGCTCAAGACGCACGAATTCCGGCGCAGGTTCCTGCGTGACCAGCCGGCGAGGTGGTGGGTGTACCTTAACGCGCCCGTCTCCCGGCTGATGGCAGTCATCGACCTGGGCCCGGCAATCGTGGGCAGCCCGCAGGAGATCGCCGCGATCGCCGAGCGAGTGAGGCCCGGCAACGGGGCCAGCATCTGCGAGAAGATCGCAGGCGGGGAGCCGATCCGGCAGATGACCGTGCACCATCCGTAAGCTGCCGCACCGCGGCGAGGGGATGAAGGGCCGATGGCCCGCCGTACGGAAGCACAGGCAGAACCGTCGCCGCTGCGCCGGGCGCGTGTAGGGCGTCACACTCGCGCGTGTGGTGAGCTGCCACTGTCGCTGGAGTGAGGAACGCGTCTCGATCTCCGCGAGGCTGAGATCGCGTCGCGTGGCCAGGGAGTGGCTTCAAAGTCTCGTCTGCCCGGCGCTGTGTGGTGCGCACGCTCCCTAGGGAATTCGGGGAGGTACGGGCTCTGCGGTATCGCGCCGCGCCACGAACACGAACTCCCTGCCCGGCCGGTCGGGTGCGTCGCGTACGTCCTCGACGACGAAGCCGTGCTCGTGCAAGTCCCGCTCGATCTCCGTACGTTCGCGGAAGCGAAGTGTCGATTCCGAGGTCAGTACGTCCCCGTCCGCAGCGAACACGTGCGTACCCCGGAAGCTCACCAGCGGCAGGCTCACGTCCGTCAGCTCGGCCCAGGTCTCGACGCGGCCGACGCCCAGGATGTCCGTCATGCGGTACGTGGTCTCGCGCGTCCACTCCGCCCACTCCTCCCACACGCGCTGGGCCGGATCGCGCGTCTCGAAGACAAGCCGCCCGCCGGGCCGCAGCGCCTCGTACGCGCCGCGCAGCGTCGTACGCCATGCCTGCGGATCGGCGATCGCCTGGGCGACGTTCCCGGTCATCGTCACCAGGTCGATCTGCATGGGCGGCAGGTCCCCCGCGTCGCCGTCGAGCCAGCGCACGCGCTCCGCGCCCGGCTTGCCACGCGCGACGTCGACGGACGCCCGCGCCGGATCGATGGCGGTGACCGTAAGCCCGCGCTCGGCGAGCAGCAGCGCGAACACGCCCGTACCGCACCCGATGTCCAGCACGGACCGCGCGCCGAACTCCTCCGCCATCGCGAGATACGCGTCGAGATCGCTGCGGTCCGGATCGAGTGGGTCGTAGATGGCGGCGAGGCGCGGATGCCCGAAAGCTGCGTCAACCATGGAGGCGAACGTACGTGGCCCCGAGCCCTCGCGGCCACTGCTTTTTCGGGTTACGGCGATGTCGTGGAGACTCTACGATCAGAGAGGTTCAAAGGCTGAAGTTACGGGGTTTTTGACGAGGCCGCTCTTGGCGATGAAGCCGCTGATCAGCTGAGGTCGGTACTGCATCTTCTTCAGCCGAATCTTGATCAGCCGAGCGAGTTCGTTCAGGGTCCTTGGCCAGGTTGTCCAACGACCGTTTCAGATGGGCCCAGACGCCCTCGACCGGGTTGAGCTCAGGGGCGTAGGAGGGCAGCTGGATGACCGTCAGCCAGGCCCGACGCTCCACCAGAGCGCGCATGGCCGCACTGACGTGGGTGTTCAAGTTGTCCCAGATCAGCACGATGGGGCCGCCGAGTTGCTGGTGAGCGGCATCCAGCAGGGCCGCGTAATCAGCTTCGGAGAACGACTCGCGTTCGCCCTTGCGCCCCCGGCGCAGCCGCATCCGGTAGATCAGCCTCGGCGCGTGGCCGGGCTTGGTGGCGATCAGCCCGGCGATCATCACGGTGCCCGACCTGCCGCCGGACACCGTCACCACCGCTGTCATCCCGCGCCGTCCCCAGCTGCGGCCGCGAGGTGGTCTCAGGCCTTGACCGGCCTCGTCTTGCCAGCAGAGCCAGGCGTCCAGGTTCGCCGCGGCCCTCTTCCTCCGGCCAGCCATGCTCACGCCAGGCAGCGATCGCTGGTTCCTCGCGCTCGGCCCCCCGCCGGGCGGGCACCTGCCGGCCCTTCGTCCAACGCCTGCTGCAGTGCCTGCGACTGCGGCTCGGTGAGCTTGCACTTCTCCCCCGCCCGGCCCCTTGGACAGCAGCGCCTCCCGGCCGCCGGCGGCGGGGGCAGAAGGCTGAGCGCGTGGCCGGAAGTATCCGGTGATCAGGTGCTGATAGTGCCGGTGGAAAGTGGCGTGCCGGAGGCCGAGCCGGCACATGGCGCCCTCGGAGTCGCCCCATGTGACGACATGCACGACGCTGCTGCCAGGACGGCGGCGTGCCAAGTTCAAGACCTGCCGCCCGCTGGGCAGCAGGTACCAGACGGCGGGATCGCCGACGGCTCGTTCGGCCAGGACCTTGGTCGCGGTGATGGTGTCGCGGAGCCACGCCACCATCTCGCGGACCTTCTGCATGTCGAAGCTGGCGGTGGCAGTGCCACGGTCGCGGGTACCGAAATCGTCGCAGAGGCGATTCATCGGCGCCGTCCTGTCCGGCGGCGAGCCCGCCACTGATCACGCCGGTGTCGGGCCCCGCCGGTGCCATGGACCGCGATCCGCCTGACCACCGACTGACGCTGCTCCGCCCCCAGGGTGAGAGCTGATCATCCATGCGACGGACGACGCCCTGTATACCGCCTCTCTAACGTGTTCCACGCGACGGGGTGCATTCGGCTCCCCGCATGGACAAAGGGTGGGAATGAACATGGGTAAGACGCGTACCAGCCTCGACAACATCGCGGCCCTGGGCGCTGAGCTCGACGAGGGCCAGCTGCTCCAGGTGAGCGGCGGCGCCAAGAGCCAGGTCATCGAGATCCACGGCGGCCACACGCACACCTCCGGCGACAGCAACTAGTGAGCCGCGGGGGCGCGACCCAGGTCGCGCCCCCGACCGGAACCACGCTGATGATCCTCGTACTGACCTGCGACGGAGACGAGCACGCCGAACGTGTCGTGGGGGCGCTCGCCGGGACGGACGTCACCGTCTTCGACCCCGCGCAGTTCCCCGCCGCCGCCACCTTGGAGATCGGCCATCTGGGAGACGGCTCGACCGTCCGGACCCTCAACCGTGGCGGACGCCATCTCGTTCTCGACGAGCTGACCGCGATCTGGTATCGCCGCCCGGGGAATCCGGTGGCCCACCCTCTGACGGCCGCCCGCGACCACGTCGAGGAAGAGTGCCGCGTCATGGCCGAGAGCCTGTGGGACGGCCTGGGATGCCTCAAGGTCCCCGCCTCCAGGCCGGTCATCGACCGCGCGGGGCGCAAGCCGTACCAGCTCGAAGTGGCCAGGCAGCTGGGCTTCGAACTGCCCGCGACGCTGATCACGAACGATCCCGAGCGCTTTCTCGACTTCTACGACCGGCACGAAGGCCGAGTGATCACCAAGCCCGTGCACGGCAATCAGCTGGAGGCGGGCGGTGAGCGGTTCGGGCGGTTCGCGGCGCCCGTGACTCCGGCGGACCTCGGTCATGCCGACGCCCTGCGCCTATGCCCGATCATTGTCCAGGCGTACGTTCCCAAGCAGGTCGAAGTGCGAGTGACGGTGGTGGGCGGCGAGCTCTTCGCGGCGGAGATCCACTCGCAGGTCAGCAACCACACACGATACGACTGGCGGCACTACGACCCGGGTGCCACCCCCGTGCTGGCGCATGACCTGCCCGGCGAGGTCTCCCGGCGCTGCCTGGAGCTGGTCGAGCGGCTCGGGTTGTCCTACGGCGCCATCGACCTGATCCTCACGCCGGACGGCCGCCACGTCTTCCTGGAGATCAACCCGAACGGCCAGTTCCTGTGGATCGAGGACGCGACCGGGCTGCCGATCAGCGCAGCGATCGGCGGACTGCTCAAGAGGGGAGTGAAGCGATGACGTACGGGCCGATGCTCGCCGACGCGGTAGGCCTGCTCAGCTCGGGCGGGCCCGAGCGTGGCCTTGAGGGGTTTCGTGCGGCGTACCCGCAGGCCCGGACACGACTGGTGGCTCAGCGCGAGGAGTTCGACGGCTCGCTGCACCACGCCCTGCTCATCAAGGACGGCGACGGTGCCACGATCTCGCTGTCCTGGTGCGCCGACCGGGCCCTGCCATGGCCGTTGCGCGGCGTGCACCGTGCGGGCGAGCACCTGCTGCTTCGGGTCAATGGCATCGAGACACCGGTGGCCAGGGCGATCGCCTGCCTGGACTTCATCTGGGACGAGTCCGCGCTGGCCGACCGGCTCGTCGCCGACAGCCTCGTACGTGAGGAACTGGAGGAGACGCTGGAACCGCTGAGCGACGCAGCGCTGCAGGAGGCGATGGACGCCTTCCGCCGCGCCCGTGGTCTGCTGACCGGGGAGGCGACCCGGGCCTGGATGGAGCGCAACCGCATCTCCCACCAGGAGCTGGAGGAGCTGGTAGCCCTTGAGGCCGCCGTCGCCGCACTCCGCTCGCGGGTGGCCGCGGGACGGGTGGAGGACTGGTTCGCCGAACACGGCGGGGAGCTCGACGTCGCCCGCGTCGCGCGGGCGGTGTTCGTCACCGAACCGGCCGTGCCCGACGCGGCCGGGTTCCTGCACCTGGTCGAGCGGGCCTTCGCCGACGGCAGCGCCCATCCGGGCGAGGTGTTCGCCACCCTCCGCCGGGTCGACCTCGATGAGGAGGTGGGGGAGCGGATCTTCGCGGCCCCTCCGGGGACGATCACCGGGCCGTTCCCGGTAGAGGGCGGCCACCTGCTGGTGAAGGTCTTGGCGGTGGAGCCGGCCGTCCTCGACGAGACCGTACGCGACCTCGTCGAACGCCGGATCTTCAGCGAATGGATCGAGGAGCGCAGGAACGCGGCCAAGATCGAATGGTTCTGGGGAATCGCGGAACGGACGGCGGGCAGGTGAAGCCGCTCCCGTACCGGGAAAAGGCGGTTCACCACCATCAGGGCGTCCGGCGGCACGCCGAGCGCCCCTACCGCCTCTCCGGGACACTCCTGGCCTGGCTGTGGATCTACGTGGGCCTGCTCGCGCTGGCGCTGGCGATCGTGGTGCTGCTCGGCGTCCTTCCCGCGCTCGGTGACGCGCGATGAGGCGGGCCCGGGTACCCGTGATGAGGCAGAACACGATGGCCGACTGCGGCGCGGCGTGCCTGGCGATGGTGCTCGGTCACCACGGGCGCCGCGCGAGCGTGCGTGAGGTCGCCGCGGATCTCCAGGTGTCCAGGGACGGGCTGACTGCCTTCGCGATCGTCGAGGCCGCCAAGTCGTACGGCCTGCGCGCCAAGGCGCTCTCGATCGCGCCCGAGCGGCTCGGCTCGGTGCCGGGGCCGTTCGTCGTGCACTGGCAGTTCAACCACTTCCTGGTCGTCGAGCGCTGGCGCCCGGACGTCGTCGAGGTCGTCGATCCGGCCTCCGGGCGGCGCCGGCTCACGCCGGAGGAGTTCGACCTCGGGTTCACCGGGGTCGTGCTGGCCTTCGAGCCGGGCCCGGACTTCAGCCTCCAGGGGCCCGAGCGGCGTCCGTGGCGCGCCAACCTGCTGCGCGCCCTGCTCGTGCGCCACCGCGGCCTGCTGATCCAGGCGCTGCTCGCCTCAGTGCTCCTGCAGGTGGCCGCGCTCGTGCTGCCCCTGCTCTCCGGGCTCGTCGTCGACGAGGTGCTGCCCGGCCGCGACCGGTACCTGCTGCGCGTCCTCATCGTCGGCCTGCCGATCGTGGTGCTGATCCAGACAATCCTCAACTACCTGCGTACGGCCGTGCTCCTCATGCTGCGGGCACGGGCCGACACGGAGTTCACGGGCGGGGTGGTCGGACAGCTGTTCGCGCTGCCTTACGGGTACTTCACCCTGCGCGGAACGAGCGACCTGGTCATGAGCACACAGAGCGCGGCCAGCCTGAGAGCCATGCTGTCCGGCCAGGTGCTGTCGGCGCTCCTCGACGGTCCGCTGGCCGTGGTGCTCATGATCCTGGTGCTGGCAGGCGATCCCGTGCTCGGCGGGTGCCTGGCCGCGATGGCGGCCGTCCAGGTCGTCCTGCTGCTCCTCACCCGAAGACGGATCGCCGATCTCACCGGGCGCGGGCTGACCGCCGCCGCCACGACCCAGGGCCGGCTCATCGAGTCCATCCGGGGCATCGAGTCGATCAAGGCGTCCAGCTCGGAACGGCGTGCCGTCGAGCGGTGGGCAGCGATGTTCACCTCCCAGATGAACGCCGACCTGCGCCTGGGCCTGACCCGCGGGCTCCTGGACTCGGTCCTGTCCGGCATCAGGATTCTCGCTCCCGCGCTGCTGCTGCTCGTGGGCGCGGTCCGAGTGCTCGACGGCGGGCCGAGCCTGGGAACGATGCTCGCGCTCAACGCGCTCGCCGTCTCCGCGCTCACCCCGCTGACCTCGCTGCTGACCAGCCTCCAGGAGCTCCAGGAGGCCGGAGCTCACGTCGAGCGGCTCGCCGACATCGTCGAGGCCGAGCCGGAACGCACCGGCGGTGCGCGGCCACGGCTGCGCGGGGAGGTGGCGCTGAGCGGCATCGGGTTCCGCTTCGACCCACGTTCCCCCTGGACGCTCAGGAACGTCACGCTCAGGATCGATCCCGGACAGAAGGTCGCGCTGGTGGGCAGCTCGGGCTCGGGCAAGAGCACGCTGGGCAGGATCCTGCTCGGCCTGTACGAGCCGGTCGAGGGCGAGATCCGCTACGACGGGACGCCCGCGCGCGACATAGACCCGGGCTGGCTGCGCGGCCGATTCGGCGTGGTCACCCAGGACCCGCACCTGTTCACCGGGACCATCAGGGAGAACATCGCCCTGGCCATCCCCGGCGCCGCGCTGGACAGGATCGTGGCCGCCGCCAGGCTGGCGCACGTCCACGACGACATCATGGCTATGCCCATGGGGTACGAGACGATGCTCACCGAGGGCGGCGGCCTGTCAGGCGGCCAGCGGCAGCGGATCGCCCTCGCGCGGGCCCTGCTGCCCCAGCCGCGGATCCTGCTGCTCGACGAGGCCACCAGCCACCTGGACACCGTGGCCGAGGCGGCCATCGAGCACAACCTCGCGGCCCTGCCGCTGACCCGCGTCGTGATCGCCCACCGGCTGAGCACCGTGCGCGACGCCGACCAGATCCTCGTCATAGAGGCGGGCGAGGTGGCCGAGCGAGGAACCCACGACGAGCTGATGCGATCCGGCGGACGGTACGCGGCCCTGTCCGACCTGGCACGACCGCGGCTGTGACCCTCCACGGAGCGGGGCTCACAAGGCAGGATCGTCCACACGCCGGGAGTGAAGCCCTCGGTGGCGTTGGTGGCCAGGTGGCGTCCTCGCCGTTCTCTGAACCGCTCCGGGATCGTTGGAGGCGTCACCGCCCGCATCGGACTCTGCAGCAAGAGCCCGCCCGAACCCCCGTTGCACCGTGACCGACCTCGCCCATGTCTGGGTCACCCAGCGCAGATCCTCGGCGGACTGATCAACGAGTACTCCCGGGTCGCCTGACTGAACGCGGATTCTCGGACGCCACACGCCTTCAAGAGCCGGATAGGCACAAGCCAGGAGGGCCGGGCAAGCCGGATGACCTGCATGGTTGACATTGTCGGCAGGCACTGCCAGCCGCTCAGTAATCCCTTTGTGACGGCACGTAAATTACCGAAGTCATGCTTGACGGATCACATCCATTCTGGGCCGCCTTGGTGGAAGGGGTCGCCGACGGCACGCTGCTCACCGACGTATGGGCGAGTGTCCTTCGCATCTCGATGGGGTTCCTGATCAGTTCGGCGCTGGCCGTGCCCATCGGGGTGCTGATGGGCTCGTACAAGGCGATCGAGGCCGCATTGGAGCCGCTGATCGGCCTGATCAGGTACATGCCGGCGGTCGCCTTCATCCCTCTCACGCTGATCTGGTTCGGGACGACCGAATTGCAGAAGACCTGCATCCTGTTCATCGGGGTCTTCTTCCAGCAGGTGCTGATGGTCATGGACAACGTGAAGACCGTGCCCGCGAACCTCATCGACGTGGCGCGGGCCCTCGGGTTCCGGCCGCTGGCCATCCTAGTCCGGGTGGTCGCCAAGTCGGCGCTGCCGGGCATCGTGGACTCCCTGCGAATCTCACTGGGCTGGGCCTGGACGTATCTGGTGGTCGCGGAGCTCATCGGCGCCGACGAAGGGCTGGGCTTCCGCATTCAGCAGGCCCAGCGATTCGTGGAGACGCCGAAGATCATCCTCGGCATCACCGTGATCGGCCTCCTCGGGCTGGCCTTCGACCTCGCCTTCAAGAAGCTGCACGCTCGTTCGTTTCCGTACCTGAGGCGGGAGACATGACCGAACAGATCGAACCAGGCACCACCAGCAACCGATCCGTCAGCCGGGCACTGGCCATCCTGGAACTGCTCGCGCAGACCGGCCGGTCCTCCTCGCTCGGCGAGATCGCCCGAGACCTGAGCCTGCCAAAAAGCAGCGCGCTGACCCTGCTGCGCGCCCTGACCGCGCACGGCTTCATCACCGTGGACGGTAAGGGGAGGTACGTGCTCGGGCTTCAGAGCTTCGAGATCGGCTGTGCCTATTTGCGCAGGATGACGCCGGTGGTGGCGGCCGAGCAACCGTTGCTGGAGCTCACCAGGAAGCTGGGGGTCACCTCCCATTTCGCGGTCTTGGCCGGTGACGAGGTCGTGTACCTGGCCAAGCACGACCCTCCGAGGCCGGCGTTGGGGCTGGCCAGCGCGCTCGGAGCGCGTCTCCCCGCGGAGATCACCGCGGTGGGCAAGGTCCAGCTCGCCTACCGCCACGGGTCCGTGAGCTCATGGCCGCGGCTCCTGCGCGCGGAGATCGACTCTGCGCTGAGGCTCGGCTACGCCACGGATGACGGCCGTACGGCGACCGGCATCCGCTGCCTGGCCGCGCCGGTGTTCGACGACCGCGGCTGCTGCGGCGCCATCGGCGTGAGCTACCTCCTCCACGACGACCTCACCACCCAGATGGCGGCGGCGGAGGTCACCCGTGCCGCCCAGGAGACCTCGCTGCGGCTCGGGCACCGGGTGCAGTGCAAAACCGGCTGAACGAAAGGCACATCATGCCCGAACCCCTGCGCGTCGTCGGCGAGTGGCGACGGCTGTCACCCGAATCGTACTCCACGCTGATGCGGCGGGGGCTGGACCACATCTTCGACGCCTCCCTGCGTGACACGGTCCTGGAGATCATTGAGGATGTACGTGTGGCGGGCGACGAGGCGATCGCACGGGCGCTGCGTACGTTCGACGGCTGCGACGTGGAGCCGGGCGGCCTCCGGGTGAGCGAGGAGGAATTCGCCCGCGCACGGGCGGACGCCGACCCCAGGTTGGTGCGAGCGATCAAGGACAGTATCGAGCGCGTCAAGCGCTTCAACGAGTGGATCATCGAGCGGGCCGGCTGGTGGCGCGAGTGCGCGCCGGGCCTGATGGTCGGCGAGGTGGTCACCCCGATCGAGAGTGCGGGCCTGTTCGTGCCGAGCGGCAAGGGCTCCTACCCATCGGTCCTCATCCAGATCGGCACGCCAGCCGTCGTGGCCGAGGTGCCGCGGATCGCCGTCGTGGTCCCTCCCCTCGCGGGCTCCCACGGTGAGGTTGATCCCGCGGTCCTCATTGTGGCCGACGAGCTGGGGTTGCGCGAGGTATTCCGCGCCAACGGCCCGGCCGGCATCGCGGCGCTGGCGTTCGGCACGGCAACAGTGCCCAGGGTACTCAAGGTCGTGGGCCCTGGAGGGCCACCGGTGACGTGTGCCCAGCTGGAGGTGCAGCGGTTCGGCACGGTCAGCCATCTGCTGCTGGGACCGAGCGAAAGCCTGGTCATCGCGGACGACACGGCCGACCCCGTACTGCTCGCGGCCGATCTGCTGAACGAGGCGGAGCACGGGCCCGACTCCTCCTCTTTCCTGGTCACCGACAGCCGACGGCTGCTCGGCCTGACGCAGGCGGAGGTCGCCAGGCAACTGGCGGAGCTGCCCGAGCCCCGCCGCTCCTACGCTGCGCGGGCGCTGGGACGCAACGGCGGCGCGATCCTCGTCCGTGATCTCGACGAGGCCGCCGAGGTCGCGAATGCGCTGGCGCCCGAGCACATGCAGGTCGTGACTGCCGACCCCGGCAAGCTGCTGCCCCTGCTGAGGAACGCCGGGGAGAACCTGCTCGGCCCATGGACGCCCATCTCTGCGGCGAACTTCGCGATCGGCTGCCCGGCGGCCCTGCCCACCAGCGGGTACGCCAAGGTCTGCGGCGGCGTGAACGCGGACGTCTTCCGCAAGCGGACGGCCATCGCGCAGGCCGACGAACAGGCGCTGATCCGGATGGCGCCCACCATCGCCGCGCTGGCCGGGCACGAAGGGTTCCCGGCGCACGCCGCGAGCGCGCTCCGCCGGTTGCGAGGCCCCGAAAGGTGAGACCACGGCAGATCCTGCGCACCCTGGGCCTCACGGAGCGTCGGCGGCACGGGTCCCTGTCGTCCTGTCACGACATCGAGGACCTGCGCGCGGCGGCACGCAGGCGGTTGCCGCGCGCGGTGTTCGACTACGTCGACGGCGGCGCCGACTCCGAGATCACGCTCACGGCCAACCGGGTGGCCTACGAACGGTGGCGCTTCCTCCCCCGGATCCTGATCGACGTGAGCGAGGCGGACCTGACCGGCGAGGTGTTCGGCGTACGACTGCCCGTCCCCCTGGGCCTGGCACCGACCGGGTACACCCGGATGACCCACCCGGACGGCGAACTCGCGGTCGCGGCCGCCGCCGCGGCGTACGACCTGCCGTACTGCCTGTCCACCCTGGCCACGACGTCGATCGAGGAGGTCGGCGGGACCGGGCACGACAAGCTGTGGTTCCAGCTCTACGTGACCAAGGACCGCGACCTCACCCGTTCGCTCATCGACCGGGCCGCCAAGGCGGGCTTCCAGGGGCTTGAGGTGTCGGTGGACACCGCCGTCTCGGGCCAGCGGGTGAGGGATCTGCGCAACGGCCTGACGATCCCGCCCCGGCTGGGGCCGCGTGCCCTGCTCGACATCGCCGCGCACCCGCGCTACTGGTACGGCATGCTCCGCGCCCCCGAGCTGACCTTCGCCAACGTGGCGGGAACGGCCGTCGCGGCCGGCCGGACGGTCGCCGACATCACCGCGCGCTTCGACGCCGCGCTGAGCTGGGACGACCTCGCGGATATCCGCGCCCGCTGGCCGGGCCCGCTGCTGCTCAAGGGCCCGATCAGGCCCGCCGACGCGGTACGGGCGGTGTCGATGGGCGTGGACGGCCTCCATCTGTCCAACCACGGAGGGCGCCAGCTCGACCGCTGCGTCCCGCCGCTCGACCTCCTGCCGGCCGTACGCCGGGCGGTCGGCGGCGAAACCGTCATCGTGGTCGACTCGGGCCTCCGGCACGGCTCCGACCTGGCCATCGCGCTGGCCTTGGGCGCCGACCTGTGCATGGTGGGCCGCCCCTACCTCTACGGGCTGGCTGCCGGCGGCCGGCGGGGGGTCGAGCGGGCCCTGGAACTCCTCACAGCCGAGTTGCGGCGGACTCTGCAGCTCATCGGCGTGACCTCGATCGGGGAACTGAGAGCTCACGGGAATGCGATCATCATGGAGGAGCACCAATCGTGGACGCACGCCGCATTCTGATCTCCGGGGGAACGAGCGGCATCGGGTACGCCTGCGCGGAACACCTTGCCTCCCAGGGCGCCCGCGTGTGGGTCTTGGGGAGCAACGAGGAGAGCGCCGACGCCGCCAGGCACGCTCTGCCGCTGGCCGGCGCGGGAGCCTGCGACGTTTCCGACGAGCGGGCCGTCGATGACGCGGTACGCGCGGCGGTCGCCTGCCTCGGCGGTCTGGACGGCGTGTTCGTCAACGCCGGCGTGGACGGCCAGGCGAAGCCAGCGGCCGAGGTGACGGCGGCCCACTTCCACCATGTGCTGAATGTCAACGTCATCGGCGCCTTCCTGGTCGCGCGGGCGGCGCTGCGCGATCTGGCCAGGCCGGGCGCCATCGTCTTCAACGCCTCCTCCAACGCCCTACGCCCCGAAGCCCACTTCGTGGATTACAACGCGAGCAAGGCCGCCGTCGTGGCGATCGCCAAGACGCTCGCCCTGGAGGTCAGTGCGGAGGGCGTCTCGGTCACCGCGATCTGCCCCGGCTACCTGCCCACGCGGATGACCACGACCTACCTCGACGATCCCGAGGCGCGCCGGAAGATTCTAGGGCGCATCCCGGCGGGCCGGATCGGCGCCCTCGCCGAGGTGGCCGCGCTGGTGGACTTCCTGCTGGGGCCGGGCTGTCCCTTCCTGACCGGGGGCGTCATCGCGATGGACGGCGGGAGCAGCATCTGAGCGGAGCAGCACGTCCATCCGGACCGACGGGGCCTGTCCGAATCCCGACTTGAAGTGGCTGATCGCATGCAGCTTCTCCTCCACCCAGGGGTGCTCCCGGGGGTAGAGGCGGTCGCCCACCTCGAAATAGGCGCACCCTCAGTCAGTGGTGTATCTGGGCGGAGATGCACGTGTGCCACGAGACCACCGCAGCCCTGGACATGCGAGCTGACCCGAGCGATGCGCAAGCCCCGCCGCCTCGCCCAGCAGCGCCAGTCCCCTGCAGCGTGCCGATGGTCATGATCAGCGAGCGGCTCGCAGAGGCCGACGACCGCGCGGTGCCGGGCCACTGGAAGGGCGACTGCGAACATCATCGGGAAGAACCAGGCATCGTCCATCGGCACTCTCATCGAGCGCACCCCTCGCTAAGTGATGCTCGTCCACCTGCTGATCGACCGCAGTTCAGCGCATGCGCGACGCCCTGGTGGAGGTCATGGTGACCCTGCCCGCCCATCTCAAGCGCTCCCTGACCTGGGACCAGGGCAGCGAGATGGGCCGCACCACGAGTGCTCCGTCGACACCCGCGACCAGCTCGTACGCCGTCGCTGCCGGGCTCAACGCCCGACCACGCAAAACGCTCGACTGGGAGACCACAGCGGAGCGTCTCGTCACGCTGCTCACCGCAGGTACCTAGACCTTGGGTCTACGCGTGAGTTCTGGTATCAAGCTCAGCGACGGTGCCACTACCCAGCTAAGGCCGCCTGGACGTTGATCCGCTGGACGTTCTTCTCAAGAAGCGGGGGCTCGGCTCCGGACGCTCCGCCGCCGGCTCAAGGCAGCCGTGGCGGTGAAGGCCAGGGCCGCGCACCCGAGTTGGGCAAGGGCCGTGGGGGTGGGCACCGACGGCAGGTCCCCGAGGTCGCCCAGCGCCGCCGCGGGCAGGAACAGCAGGAGCGCTGCCCGCCGCCCCACGGCTGACCGGCACGCGTACCCGGCCGCCAGTCCGACCACGACGATCCAGGGCACGGGTTTCCAGGTCACGATGTCGTGGTGGGCGATCACGTCCACCCAGCGCACGATGGCCTTGCCGGCGGTCAGCCCTGCCACGGCGAGCGGCCCCCATAGCAGGAATGCGTGCCGGGGAACGACCGTGATCGCGCGATGCGCCGCGGGTGCGAAGGCGATGGCGACGGTCGCGAGTTGGGCCACCAGGACCGGGCCGTGGTTGGGGAACAGCAGCGTGTCCAGATCCAGGAGGCGGGGGTGTTCGGCCTGATACAGCGCGAACGCGACCACGCCGAGCACGGCGATCCATCGTCGGCCGAGCAGCACGGCCAGCACCGGCAGGGCCGCGATGACGATCGGCTGGGCAAGGTACAGGATCCAGGTCGGCCGCTCCACAACGGCGGCCCCCGCGTTCCCCACGGCTTCGGCACCGTGGAGCAGCCCGGTCGCCAGGGCACCTGTCAGCATCAGGAACGGCCACAGTGCCACGGCGAGTGCCAGCCCGGCGCGCCAGGCCGGCGCGGACACCGGGCCGAAGGCCCGCCGCCCGTGGACGCGCAGCGCGCCCCACAGTAAGTCTGCCGCGTCGCTCGGATGGGGACGGGTCTGGCCGGACCGCGCTCCGGCGAGGAGCACGCCGATCATCTCTTCCTCATGCCGCGCCCGGTGGTCGCGCGGGTAGGCGGCCAGGAGACGGCGGTAACGGGCTTCGAGCGGGCTCATGCCGTTCCTCCCGCGCCGATCGCGCGCAGGCGTGCGGTGGCCGCCTTGGCGTGCCTGCGCATCCGCTCGGCCTCCGCCGCCAGTCTCGTCGCGCCGTCGCCGGTCAGCCGGTAGTAGCGGCGCACCCGGCCGTCGACGATCTCTTCCCGGTCCTCGATGATCAGACCCTCTTCCTGGAGACGGTCGAAGGCGGCGTACAGGGTGCCGGCGCGCAGGCGAACCTGACCGTCCGAGATGCGCTCCACGTCGGTGATGACGCCGTATCCGTGTTGTGGACCGGCAGCTAGCGCGGTCAGGATCAGGAAGGTCGGCTCCTGCATCTGTCTCATGTGATCAATATATACCGACCATCTATCTATAGGCGCGATCGTTGAGCGGCGACGCGGGGCCCCTTGTTCGCCGGACGTGCCACGGACATGGCTCTCACCACCATCCGGACAACACTGTCCACGTACTCGACCTCAGCATGCCCGGCATTCGACAACGATCAGTCAGACGAGCTACATTGCCACCGGACAATATTGTCCGGTTCCAGTCAGGAGAGGACGTTTGAGCGCTTTCGACAGCAAGAGCTGCCTGATCACAGGCGCGGGCTCCGGCATTGGCCGGGCGATGGCGGTCGCCTTCGGCAAGCCCGGCGCTCGCGTCGTGGTCTGTGATGTCAACGAGGAGAGCGCCCGTCGTACCGCTGCTGAGATCGGCGACGAGTCCTCGGCCGCCGCGCCGGTCGAGACCGCGATCGGCACGTACGGGCGGATCGACGTGCTGTGCGACGACGCCGGGATCATGGACACCATGGCCCTGCCCGCCGGCATCACAGCAAGCACGAACTGATCGAGACCATCCAGCAGGCACCGGACCGTCCTGGAGCTGCCGGTGGAATGGGTCGAACTGCGCGAGCGCTGCCGATCGGGCCGAGTTCGCCGCGTACAGGAGCGCCCGCGTCGTCGGCAACCGCAACGAGGACGCCTTTGAGCACACCGCCGAGCTGGGCCTCTACCCGCTCCCCCACCTACTCCCGAATCGAAGGGCATCCATGCACCACTCTCCGACGCCGCCTGCCCACCTCACGGTCGCGGAACTGGGCTTCGACCCGGACGTGCTACGCGCCAGGTACCGCCACGAACGCGACCGCCGGCTGCGGCCCGACGGCAACGCCCAGTACCAGGGCGCCCGCGGCGAGTTCGGCTACTACGCCGCCGACCCGTACACCGAACGCGCCGAGCGGGAACCGGTCCGCGACCGGGTCGAGGCGCTGGTGGTGGGCGGCGGCTTCGGCGGGCTGCTCACCGGCGCCAAGCTCCGCGAGGCCGGCGTGGACGACATCCGGATGCTCGACGAGGCCGGCGACTTCGGCGGCACCTGGTACTGGAACCGCTACCCGGGCATCCACTGCGACATCGAATCATCGGTCTACCTGCCGCTGCTCGAAGAGGTCGGCTACCTGCCCACCATGCGATACGCGCCCGGCGAGGAGATCCGTCAGCACGCCGTCGCGATCGCAAAACTCTACGATCTGTACCGCGACACGCTGTTCCACACCCGCGTCACCGAGCTGCGCTGGGACGACGCCGCAGCCGAATGGCAGGTACGCACCGACCGCGGCGACGACTTCCGGGCCCGCTACGTCGTCATGTCCGCCGGCACCCTGACCCAGCCGAAGCTGCCCGGCATCCCCGGCATCGAGACGTTCCGCGGGCACACCTTCCACACCAGCCGCTGGGACTACGGCTACACCGGCGGCGACCAGAGCGGCGGCCTGCACCAGCTCGCCGACAAGCGGGTCGCGGTCGTGGGCACCGGCGCCACCGGGATCCAGGTCATCCCGCACCTGGGGCGCGACTCGCAGCACCTGTACGTCTTCCAGCGCACCCCCTCGTCGGTCGACGTGCGCGACAACCGTCCCACCGACCCGGCCTGGGCCGCCTCCCTCAAGCCCGGCTGGCAGCGGGAACGGAGGGAGAACTTCCTCACCGTCGTCACCGGCGGGCGCGCCGAACAGGACCTGATCAACGACGGCTGGACCAGCACCGCACGGCTGCAACGCCACCTGCTGGCCGGCACCGTCGACACCGACCTGTCACCCGGGCAACGCGAGTACCTCGACGAGATCGCCGACTTCCAGAAGATGAACCAGATCCGCGCCCGCGTGGACGAGGTCGTCGGCCACCCGGCCACCGCGGAACTGCTCAAGCCCTGGTACCGCTACATGTGCAAGCGGCCCACCTTCAGCGACCACTACCTGCAGACGTTCAACCGGCCCAACGTCACCCTGGTCGACACCGCCGACCACGGCGGCATCACCGCGATGACCGAATCGGCGGTCGTGGTCGGCGAGCACGAGTACGAGGTCGACTGCGTCATCTTCGCCACCGGCTTCGAAGTCGGCGTCTCCGGCATCGTCTCCGGCGCCCTGCCCGTGTACGGCCGGGGCGGCGCGCCCCTGCTCGGCACCTGGCGGCAGGGCCCCCGCACGCTGCACGGCTTCTACAGCCACGGCTTCCCGAACCTGTTCCACCTGGGCCCGCTGCAGAACGCCTCCGCCGTCAACTTCGTACACATCCTGCAGGAGCAGGCCACCCACATCGGCGCCGTGGTCGCAGAGGCCCGCCGGCGTGGCCTCGGCGTGGTCGAGCCGACCAAGGACGCCGAGGACGCGTGGGTCGCCACCATCCGGGAGCTGGCGCCGGACAACAGCCGGTTCCAGGCCGAATGCACGCCCGGCTACTACAACAACGAGGGCAAGCCCCGCCCGGTCAGCCAGACGTACGGACCCGGCCCGGTCGCCTTCCACGACCTGCTGCGCCGCTGGCGCGCCGAGGGCGGCATGGACGAGGTGCTGGCGGGCACCCGATGAACCGCCGCAAGGCCGAGCTGCTGGTCCGGGCGAGTCCGCTGTGGGGTTCGAACGGCATGGCCTTCGGACCCGACGGACGCCTGTACGTGGCCCAGTTCCTCGCCGGGCAGATCAGCGCCGTCGACCTGGCCACCGGCGATGTCGAGGTGGTCGTGCCACCGGACGGACCCCTGCACTCCCCCGACGACCTCGCCTTCGACGCCGACGGCGCGATGTACGTGACCGACCTGGTCCCGGGCCGGGTGTGGCGACGTGACCCGGCCGGAGACTTCGTGCTCGTCACCGACGAGATCACCGCGCGCCCAACGGCATCGCCTGCGTCGGCACGCGGGTGTTCGCCAACGAGATGATCCCGGGTGGACGCCTGCTGGAGCTGTCCCCGGCCGGCGACGAACCCCGCGGTGCTCACGGCGGGCCTCGCCATGGGCAACGCCATGCAACTCGGCCCGGACGGGCGGCTCTACTACCCGCACATGCTCACCGGCGAGGTGTTCCGTATCCCGCTCGACGGCGGTGAGCCGGAGCTGGTGGCCGCGGACGTCCCGGATCCGGTCGCCGTACGCTTCGACCGCGCCGGCACCCTGCTGGTCCTCTCCCGCGGCGAGTCCGGGATCGTCACGCGCGTCGACCTGGCCGGCACCGGCGACCGGTCGGAGATCGTCAGCGAGCTCAACGCCCTGGACAACGCCGCCTTCGACGCCGACAACCGGATGTTCGTCTCCAGCTACGCACATGGCGGCGTCGCCGAGCTCGCGGCCGACGGACGTACCCGCCAGATCGTCCCCCGCGGGCTCGGCGGCCCCTTCGGAGTGACCATCGATCTCGGCGGCGGCGTCCACGTGGCCGACCACTACCGCCTCACCCGGCCCGCCGACGGGCCGGAAGAAGACGTCACCACCACCCAGCTGCTGACCCGCCCTACCACGTCGGCCTGAGATCGTGGTCTTCATCGCTCTTCCGCGGCCCGGAGGAGCTGCCTGGCCGATCCTGTACGACCCCGCACACGCCCTCCTCGTACCGCCGAGACCGGATGGACATTGCGGCGCGGTGGGCAGCCGGGGCCGCGGCTTGCCAGAGCCATAGGAGTTGCGGGCCTTAACCGCCGCTGCCACGACAGCGGCCTGCACACCGCCCTGGAAATCTCCGGCCTGCTCGACCGCCGACGCCCTGCTCGCCCACCCCTCCGGATCAGGCGCTGCTGGAGCGCGTACACGCCCGATTCCGTGCTCACGGCGTCCGTACCTGCCGGCCGTGCGGTGTCCGGGCGGCACGCAGGCCACTTTCCCTCACAGCCGGTTCTTGACCTGTAGCTGCTCGTGCTCGCCGAGGTGTGCGGTATGTGGCGGGTATATCGGGCCGCCTCCACGGCCCTTCCGCCTTGACCTGGTGAGTCGCCGGCTGGCGAAATGGACGTTCAATCTGAAGGGGAATCCGTGCGTCTCTCTCGTCCTCTTGCGGTCAGCATGCTCGTGGCCGCCGCTTTAGCCGTGCCGCAACCTGTCCAGGCGGCTGCGTTCAAGCATCCTGGCGTCCTGGTGAGCCGGGCTCAACTCGACTTCGTCAAGGCCAATCTCGGCAACGAGCCGTGGAAGTCCGCCTGGAACTCCATGCGAAGCAGTTCTTATGCCTCGCTGTCCTATACGGCCAAGCCGCGCGCCACCGTGAACTGCGGCCCCTCGTCGAAACCCGACGAGGGCTGCTCGGACGAGCGCAAGGACGCCATGGCGGCGTACACGCACGCCCTTCAGTGGTACCTCACCAAGGACGACCGTTACGCGAAGAAGGCGATCCAGATCATGGACGCCTGGTCGGCGGTGATCAGCCAGCACACCGGGGACAACGCGCCGCTGCAGACCGGCTGGGCGGGCGCCAACTTCTCCCGTGCCGCCGAGCTCATCAAGCACACCTACACCGGATGGACCCAGGCCGCCCGGTTCGCCGGCAAGCTCCGTACCGTGTACCTCCCGACGTTGATCGCCGGAAGGCCGAACAACAACGGCAACTGGGAACTGATCATGACGGATGCCGCCATCGGCATCGCCGTGCATCTGGACGACCGGGCCTCGTTCGACCGGGCGGTCGCGACCTGGCGCGGCAGGCTGCCCGCCTACATCTACCTCGCGACGGACGGCTCGCTGCCCAAGGCGCCGCCCGGCAGCAAGTACGACACCAAGGCCGAGATCATCGACTACTGGCACGGGCAGACCACGTTCGTGGACGGCCTGACACAGGAGACCTGCCGCGACTTCTGGCACACCGGCTGGGGTCTCGCGGCCATCTCGCACGTCGCGGAGACGGCCGGCCACCAGGGCGTGGACCTGTACGCCACGGCCAAGCACCGCCTGCGCCTCGCGATGGACCTCCACGCCCGCCTGCAGCTCGGCGGCACGGTGCCGTCGTGGCTGTGCGGCGGCAAGGTCACCAAGGACCTCGGGGAGCACTTCGAGGTCGGCTACAACGCGCTGAACCACCGTCTCGGATACGCCATGCCCTCCGCCACGAAGTGGGTCGAGCAGAACCGCCCCGTCGGGGCGTCACACTTCCTGGGCTGGGAGACCCTCACCCATGCGCGGAACCCGCACTTCGGCGGGCCGAAGGGTGAGACGTTGGTCTATGGGGTGCTGCCGGACGGGCGGCTGACGTACACCACCATCAACGCCGCCACCGGCAGGCGCACCCGCGGCGCGGTCCTCTCCACGGCCACCCTCGGTTTCACGCCCAAGGCCATGGCCACAATCGACGCCGACACCATCCTGGTCACCGACGCCGAGGGCAAGCTGTACCGCATCGACGTGACCAGCCGTGACAGCCTCGCCTTCAAGCCGCCCGTCCTCCTGGGCAGCGGCTACCCGCACGACCTGCTCGCGTACGACGGCGCCGGCCACCTGTTCGGCATCACGAACGGAACCCTCCACCGTTACACCGTCACCGCCGCTCAGCCCGCCCTTGACGACATCACCGACAACATCGTCATCGGCGGCGGCTTCACCCTCAAGACCCTCACCGCCACCGGAGCCGACTGGATCCTCGGCACCACGGCCGGGGGGCAGCTCATCTCCTACAACATCAGCGGTGCCGGCTCCTGGAAGCGTTACCAGCTACGCGACTCCACCTGGCAGGGCTTCGACCATCTGCTATCCCCCGGCGGGGGCGTCTACTACGGCCACCACCCCAACGGCTCCGTGCACCGCTACCTCGACATCAACCCCTACGACGGCCGGAAGGACGACCTGATCGGCCAGGGCACCGTCGACACCGAAGGCTGGGTACAGACCCTCCTGTCCGCCCAGCCCGCCACGGTCACGTGAGCGAATGACGATGGAGCGTCACCAAGGACCCCGGTATCGGCCGATGCCGGGGTGAGGGTCAGAGCATGTTCTTGATCGGCTGGGGGGTCTCCGGCACGGGCTGGGCGAGGATCTCGGCCGCCTCCCGTGGGGTGAGCAGGCGGGCGTCGCGCAGAAGTCGGACGGACTCCTCCCACTGCTCCCGTGCCTCGCCGTGCCGCCCGAGGGCATGCAGGGTGTCGCCGAACCTCCAGCGCGACACGGCCTCCTTCAGGCGGTATCCCGACTCGCGGAACAGCCGTACGGCCGTCGAGTAGCTGTCCACCGCCTCGGTCAGCCGGCCGGCATGGCGGTAGACGTCGCCCAGCGAGTCGTGTGCCGAACCCCCGCCGGCGCGCGGGTCCGTCTTCGGCCACAGCTCGACCAGCTCGCGTGCTTCGGCGATCGCCTCGTCGAAGCGCCCCTGCCGGAAGTAGACGTGCACCCGGTTGTTGCGGAGCACGGCCGGGGCCCCAGGGCGTTCGGCGTCGTCGTTGAGCGCCAGAGCGGACTCCAGGTAATCCAGCGCGTCGTCCAGACGTCCCACGATCGTGTGAATGACCCCGAGGTTGCTGAGGGCTCCCACCTTCCTTTTGGGCAGGCCCGCGTGGTCCCAGTCGGTGAGAGCCGTCTTCAGCTGCGCAATCGCGGCGTCGTGGCGGCCCTGGTCCCGGTAGACCCAGCCGAGGAAATTGCGGAGCTGGGCCTTGTCCTCCCATGCCCCGATGCGGTCGGCCACCTCGATGGCGTACGCGTAGACGTCGGCCAGTTGCCTGTGCCAGCCCTGGTAGCTGAAGGGCCATTGGAGTCCGATGGCCAGGCCGATGGCGGTCGCCGGGTCGGCGCAGGCCAGCGCCTGCTGCGCGGCGGCGAGCAGGTTGTCCCGCTCGTCTTGAACCCATCGTTCCGCCTCGGCCGGCTCCTTGAAGACGCTCTCGGGCAACTCGACGGGGCATCGCGGGACGGACTCGTTGTTGAACAGGGCGCTCGCCATCCAGACGGTGGTCAGGTAGTGGTGGAGCGCGCGCTGTACGGCGGCGGCGCGTTCCTGCCCCGGCATGTTCTGGTGTGCCCGTTCGCGGGCGTAGAGGCCGACCAGGTCGTGGAACCGGTAGCGGCCGGGGCCGGCGGCCTCGAGGAGGCGGGCGTCCTGGAGGCGTTCCAGCGCGTCTTCGGCGCGGTGGTGCGGCCAGCCGGTCAGGGCGGCGGTGACGGCGGGGGTGTGGGTGGGCAGGCCGAGCAGGCCGAGCAGGGGCAGCAGCTGGGCGGCGTCGCGGCCGGCGGGCTCTTCCCGGAGGTGGTGGTGGCTGACCGCGATACTGGCGCGGACGGCCAGGTCGGCATACTCCAAGGTGTCCAGGCGGCGGGTGGTGTCGGACAGCCGTGCTTCCAGGTCGGACAGGGTCCAGTCCGGGCGGGCGGCCAGGCGGGCGCCCACGATCCGCAGGGCGAGGGGGAAGCCGCCGCACAACTGGACGATCCGCTCGGCCGCCCGCGCTTCGGCGCGCACCCGGTCGGGTCCGGCCAGCCGGGACAGCAGCGCGGCGGCGTCGGCGGCGTTCAGGGTGCCCAGGTGGAGGCGGCGGGCGTTGTCGAGGGTGGCCAGCGGGTCCCGGCTGGTGATCAGGACCCGGCAGCCGGGGCCGGCGGGGATCAGCGGGCGGATCTGGCGGACGTCGCGGGCGTTGTCCAGGATGACCAGCACGTTGCCGGTCGCGGTCAGGGAGCGGTAACGGGCGGCGGCCTCGCCGGGGTCGGCGGGGACGGCGGCACCGTCCAGGCCGAGGGAACGCAGCAGGTGGCGCAGGGCTTGGCCCGGGGGCAACGGGTCGAGTCCGGGGGTGGATCCGTGCAGGTTGAGGTAGAGGACGCCGTCGGTGAACCGGCCGGCCAGGGCGTGGGCGACGTGAACGGCCAGCGCGGACTTGCCGATGCCGCCGGGTCCGTCGATCACGGTGATGGCGGGCCCGTGCGCGGGTCCGAGCGCCGTGCGCAGGTGGTCGATCTCGGTGCTGCGGGCGGTGAAGGCATGGGTGTCGGCGGGCAGTTCGGCAGGGATGTACGGCCGGCCGGGGGTGATCTGCTGGGCCGGGCTGGTCAGGTCGAGTACGGGGTCCTTGACCAGGACGGCCTGGTGCAGGCGGCGTAGTTCGGCGCCGGGTTCGATGCCGAGTTCGGAGATCATGACCCGGCGGGTGTTCTGGTAGACGGCGAGCGCCTCGGACGGGCGGCCGGCACGGTGCAGGGCGAGCATGAGCTGGGCGGCGGGGCGTTCGCGCAGCGGGTGGGCCCGTACGTGTGCGGCCAGGTCGGCGGTCAGCGCGTGGTGGTCGCCGGCGGCCAGGCGGAGATCGGCGTGGTCCTCCAGGAGGGTGCGGTGCTCTTCCTCCAGGCGGGTGGCCTCGATGCGGGCCCAGGGGTAGGGCAACCCGGCCAGGGGTTCGCCCCGCCACAGTTGCAGGGCGGCGCGGAACAGGGCCTCCGCGGCGGCGCCGCCCTCCCGCGCCTGGGCGCTGCGGGCGCGTTTGGCCAGGCGGGCGAACAGGTGGGCGTCGATGTGATCGGGGTCGAGCGCGAGCCGGTAGCCGCCGGGCACGGTCTGGATGATCTCTTCGGTGGTGTGCGGTGCGAGGGTTTCGCGGAGTTTGGAGATCACGATGTGGAGCTGTTTGGACACGGTCGCCGCGGAGCCGTCCTCCCAGATGTCGGTGAGGACCCGCTCGGCGTGGACGACCTGCCCGGCGTTCAGGGCGAGCCTGGCCAGCACGCCGATGCGTCGTCGCCCGGCGAGCCGGACCGGTGCGTCACCGGCCAGGACCTGCCACGGTCCAA
The DNA here is from genome assembly GCF_043496855.1 of Nonomuraea sp. JJY05. Classification (NCBI taxonomy): domain Bacteria; kingdom Bacillati; phylum Actinomycetota; class Actinomycetes; order Streptosporangiales; family Streptosporangiaceae; genus Nonomuraea; species Nonomuraea sp. JJY05. The sequence goes on along the minus strand of NZ_JBIEIS010000041.1, from coordinate 64,458 downwards.
GGAACCCGATCTCCAGCGTCATGTAAAGCGCTCACATCCTTCAACAGAGTCGGCGTATTACGCGGTGAACTGACTCTTTCGCGGCGACGACGGATGAAATGACGCCTTCGCGCGATTTCTGGCGTCTCAGTTCACATGTGCAGGTCTAGACGGGCGGGCTTACACGGGACTTGCAGGTTGCCGATCACGAGGATGTAGGTGGTGAAGTAGCCGCCACCGTGATCGAGCTGCACGACGTTGCCGCCGTTGTCGTGCCAGAAGGATCTGTCGACGGTCCCGCCGGCGGCCGCGATCAGGGTGGCGCCCTCGGTGCCGTGCTGGTCGGGCTCCTTCACCATGTCGAGCGCGGGTGCGTGGGCCCAGCTGTTCAGCTGCCACTTCTGTCCGCACGGAAAGTGGATGGAAATCCGGGGCGGCCGGCGCCGGGCTCACCAGGCCGGCGATTCCGAGTGCGGCGGGGAGCAGCAAGGCAGCGATTTCGCGCCATGAGGCGGCTGGGGACATGCGATTCCTCCAGATGGGATTCATCCAGGAATGGTGCGCGTTCTCCGCGGGATCGCCTCAACGCGATGTCCGCTGTTCCGGTGGTTTCGCCGTGCGGCATCGACCATAGAGATCGGCGGTATGGAGGAGGTATGGCGACCATGCGCGAGGTATGGCGACCGTGCGCGAGCCGGCGAACGGACCGGCCATCCCGCGGGTGAGCGCTTCGGCAGTGCCGAGTTCGCTGTACACCTGGCAGGAGGCCCGCTCCTACCTGCACGCCAGACTCGGCAGCCTGACCGGGGACGCCTCGAGCCACGAGCGGAGGGCCTGCCAGGTTGAACACGCCACCTGGTGGTCCTGTGCGGACAAGATCAACCCTGTCCCGATTCCGGTGGAGACTCGTGCTGCTGGCGATGGCGGCTTCTGTGCGCGGAGCCGGCAGATGTTTGCCGGCTGGCGTCGATCGCCCGCTGATAGCGCTGCGCCAGGTTGTGCAGCGTGTCAACCAGTTCCGGCGAGTCCACGATCGTGAAGTCCGCGTCCAGCAGCCCCAGATAGAGGGCGAGCATCTCTGGATGGTCCGAGCCTGGCTCGAACGCGCACCGGTCTTCGCCCAGGGATTCCACCTCCATGGGGATCGGCAGCCGACCCCGCACGTATGCCGCGGGCGCGTGCACGATCACCCGTGCTCGGTACCGCCAGGTCGCCTCGCCGACTCCGCGCGCCACCTGCGCCGCGATCTCCTGGTCAGGCGGCAGCGCACGGGGCGTGAAGCGCGGCCCTGCCGGCGTCCGCGGCTCGATCCGGTCGACCCGGAAGGTACGCCAGGCGTCCCGCTCCAGGTCCCAGGCCACCAGGTACCAGCGCCGCCGGTCGTTCACCAGGCGGTACGGCTCCACCGAGCGCCGACTGGCCGCGCCGGAATGCGCCCGATAGTCAAACCGGAGCCGCTCATGGTCCCGGCATGCGCTCGCGATCACGGTCAGCACGTCTGGATCCACCTGCGGGCCACGCGACGGCATCGGGAACGCGTACGACTGGAGGGCGCTGACCTGGTGGCGCAGCCGCGAGGGCAGCACCTGCTGCAGCTTCGCCAGCGCGCGCACCGAGGTCTCCTCGATGCCCGCGATCGAGCCGTTCGCGGCGGTACGCAATCCGACGGCGACCGCTACCGCCTCCTCGTCGTCCAGCAGCAGCGGCGGTAGGGCACGACCCGTGCCGAGCCGGTATCCGCCGGCCACACCCGGCCGCGCGTCGACCGGATAGCCGAGCCCGCGCAACCGACCGATGTCGTTACGGATGGTGCGAGTGGTGACGCCGAGCCGGGTGGCGAGCTCGGTACTGGTCCAGTCTCGTTGAGCCTGCAACAGGGACAGCAGGCGCAGCAGCCGCGCCGAAGTTTCCAACATTCTTTGATCCTGGCGCCAATCTAGGAACGATCCTTTCCCTTATTATTCCTAGTCTTCTCCATGTGAGCACAAGAGCTCCCCGTTGAAGCCTCCCGGGCCGTACCGGTCGTGTTGAACAAGGAGAAGCGCCATGAGCGACGACATCCAGCCCTTCCGCATCGAGATCCCCCAGTCCGACCTCGACTACCTGCATGACCGGCTCGCAGGCGCCCGCTGGCCCGGCGAACTGCCCGGCACGGAGTGGACTCGCGGCGTACCGCTGGCCTACCTGAAGGAACTCGCCGAGTACTGGTGCACGCAGTACGACTGGCGCGCCCAGGAGGCGCAGCTCAACCAGTACCCGCAGTTCACCACCGAGATCGACGGCCAGCGCATCCACTTCCTGCACGTCGAATCCGATCAGCCCGACGCCAAACCGCTGCTGATCACCCACGGCTTCCCCAGCTCCGTCGCCGAGTTCCTGCACCTGATCGAGCCGCTGGTCAACCCGGCAGCGGGTCAGGCCTTCCACGTCGTCGCCCCGTCCCTTCCCGGGTACGCCTTCTCGACCCCGCTGGGCGGGACAGGCTGGGCGATGGGTCGCACCGCACGCGCCTGGGCTGAGCTGATGCGCCGGCTCGGCTACGAGCGGTACGGCGTGCACGGCGGCGATGTGGGCGCCGGCGTGTCCGGCATGGTCGCCGGCCTCGACGGCGAGCGGGTCATCGGCGTACACGTGGTGACCGATCCGCTGACCGCCGCGAACGTCGCCACCTTCCTCCCAGGGATGGCCGACCGGCTCGACGAGAACGACCCGGTCGACAAGCTGATCCTGGACCGGATGGACGCCTTCGCCAAGGAAGGTTCCGGGTACCTGGCGATCCAGAACAGCCGGCCGCAGACCATCGGCTACGGCCTGGTCGACTCACCGCTGCTGCAGCTCGCCTGGATCGCCGAGAAGGTCCACGAGTGGACCGACCTGCCGGTCGACCGGGACCAGTTGCTCACCACCGTCAGCCTGTACTGGTTCACCGGCTCCGGCGCCACCGCCGCGCACACCCTGTACGAGCAGGCGCACTCCTCGGACTGGGGCGCGCCGTCGGCCGTACCGCAGGGGTTTGCGGTCTTCGGCGCGGACGAGACGGTCCGGAAGCTGGTCCTCGCTCCGGCCGACGCGCACTGGACCGAGTTCGAGCGCGGCAAGCACTTCCCGGCGATGGAGGCCCCGGCCCAGCTGGCCGCGGACCTGCAAGCCTTCTTCGGACCGCTGAAGTGACCGATGTGCTGAGCCGGCGTGGTCTCAACCGGGCCACGCTGGCTCGCCGGCACCTGCTGGAACGCGCTTCGACATCGGCGATCGACGCGATCGAGCACCTGGGCGGGATGCAGTCCCAGGCGCCGCTCGCTCCTTACGTGGGATTGTGGACCCGTCTCCACGACTTCTCTGCGGCAGAGCTTTCGACGCTGACCGAGCAGCGTCAGGTGGTACGGCTGCACCTGATGCGCAACACCGTGCATCTCGTCAGCGCGCGCGACTGCCTGGACTGGCGCCCGCTGTTCCATCCGCTGCACGCCGCCCAGTTCAGCGGGCACTTTCGCCACGGGACCCAGGGAGTGGACCGGGATGCGCTGCTCAGGCAGGCGAAGCAGCTGCTGAAGGAGCAGCCGCGCACCCGCGCCGAGCTCGGCAAGCTGCTGGCGGAACACTGGCCAGACGCCGATCCGAACGCGCTGGCGTACGCGGCGACGCATCACATCCCGCTGTGCCAGGTGCCGCCGCGGGGCGTCTGGGGCAAGAACGGTCCCGCGGCATGGGCACCGGTGCAGAGCTGGCTGGGCGCGCCGCTGCGTCCGGTAGCGGTGGATGCGCTGGTGCTGCGCCATCTCGGCGCGTTCGGTCCGGCGCAGGTCGCGGACATCCAGGTGTGGTCCGGGCTGACCCGGCTGCGCGAGGTGGTAGAGCGGCTGCCATTGCGGACGTTCCGCGGGCAGGACCGAGGCCGCACAGCTGTACGCGTTCCTTGCGCCCCAAGCGTCGCACGACATGGTCCTCGACAAACCGTAGATCGTTGATTGGTTCCTCGGTGGCCGTGGACCACCCTCCGTGCCGGAGCACCAAGCCGCGCATGCCGCTCGCGACGCCTGATCCCTTGGGCCCTTCCGGTTCACACCCCTGAGGCTGCCCGCCCTGATCGGAATCGGCAGAGCCCGTCCGAAACGGCGGCGTCTCAAACCAACGCCGACGCTCGGCCTGCGCTATTACCACCGGGACTCCGGGGCGGGGAAGAGATGCCGGCACCGCTGGCTGCCGCCGGCCGTCCCGCTCAATCCCGTTTCCCGCCGGGGAGGGTGACCGGCTCCCCGGCGGGGAACGACTCGCTGGCGGCCAGTCCGATCGCCAGGGCGTGGGCGCCGTCCCGCTCGTCCGCGAGCGCCACCGGGGAGGCCGCGCCGTCGAACATCGCGGCCAGCATGCGCTCGTCGGCGCCGCCGTGCCCCTCGTGGACCACCGTCACCGGGACGTCGCGCGGGGGCGCCCACAGAGCGCGCCGCCATCCGGGACACGAACCAGGTGGCCGCGTTCGAGATCGGATCCGGCGGCGCGCTGAAGGAAGCCGCGGAATCACCGTTCCCGACGGGCGGAGAGCGCCCGCTGAGGCACGGGGCGAATGGCCCACCGCCACGCTCGCGCTGATCGCCGGCCCCGCCGTTCAAAACCCGCAGGTTGACCCTTTGTGGGCCCGAGGTCCATTCCACGGCTTTGCGATCACCCCTGACTTCACGCTTGCTTTAGGGGTGTCCGCGATGCGTGTAGCGCGGTTACCTTGGCTTCATCGAGCTCGCACGCGGAATATTCCATGCGAATCCCAGGACTGGGACTTTTGCCGACACCGTGCTCTGAGGGGGACCGGAATGCTGAGCTCCGTTGAAATTGTTGTAGGTCTTTTCCCGGGTCAGGGAGCCTATCTGCCGGGCGCTCTGGCGCGGCTACGCGCACATGACCCCGAAACCGCCAAGGTGATCGAAACCATTGACACGGTGGCCGACGGAATTCTCGGAAAAGGCCTGAGCCGGGCCTTTTCCGATGATTCCGCCGATCAATTGGTCGAAGCGGCGCCGGACGTGCTCCAGCTGGCTGTTTTCGCCACTTCGGTCGCCGCCTTTCGTGCGCTCTCCGATCAGGGAGCGCGGTTCAGCGTGCTCGTCGGGCACAGTCTCGGCGAGATCGCGGCGCTGGTCGCCGGTGGCGCGCTGGGCGTCGCCGAGGGCGCGGAGATCCTCTGCCACCGGATCACCGTGCTGCGCGAGCACGACACCAGCGGCGGCGGACTGCTGGCGCTGGGCTGCGCGCACGACCGGGCCCAGCAGATCCTCGACCTGCTGCCGACCTCCGGCGCCGTGATCGCGGTGGACAACGGGCCGGCGCAGACGGTGGTCGCGGGGCGGGCGGACGCGTTGCGCCGCACGGCGACGATCGCCACTGCGATCGGGCTGCCGTCGACCACGCTGCACTCGCCGCATCCGTTCCACAGCCCGCTGCTCGCCCCGGCGCGGCAGGAGCTCGCCCGCCGGCTCAGCGGATACGGCCGCCGGGGCCTGCGCATTCCCGTCTTCTCACCCGTGCTCGGCCGCTACTACCGTGATTCCGACGACCTCGGCGAACTGCTCGCCTCCCACCTCGTCACGCCGGTGCGGTTCGGACCCGCTGTGGAGCGGCTGCACCGCGCGGGCGCCGGCGTGTGGGTGGAGGTGGGCGCGGGGCGCGCGCTGACGTCCCGGGTCCGCTCGATCGAGTCGTCCGCCTCCGTGCACACGCCGCTGCTGGCGGACCTGGACACGCTCCGCGAGACCGGCCAGTTCCTGGCCCCCGCCGCCGAGCCGCGGACGGTCCGGCACACCGGCACGACCATGGCGGACCCGCCCGCGCCCGCCGCCGTGACACCGGAGCCGAGCGCGCCTCCCGCCTCGCTTCCGCCACAGGACACGAGCACGCCCCCCGTGCGGACGCTGCCACCGACGCCACCGGCGGAGACACCCCCGGGGCCCACGTCGAGGGAGGCGGTCGCCGTCCGGGTGCGTGATCTCTACGCCACCACGCTGGAGTACCCGGAGGAGGTCTTCGAGGACGGCGCCGAGTTGGAGGCCGACCTCGGCGTCGACTCGGTCAAGCGGGTGGAGCTGATGGGCAGGCTCGGCGTGCTGTTCGAGCTGGGCCCGCCGCCTGACGACCTGCGGATGGCCGATTACCGGACGTTCGGCCAGGTGGTGGACTTCGTCGTCGACTCGCTGACGAGGGCGGGCACGACATGACAGGCTTCCACGGCCGTGTCGCCCTCGTCACCGGCGGCGCGGGCAGCGTGGGCGCGCGCATCGTGCGCTCGCTCGCCGAGTCCGGCGCCAGGGTGATCATCAACTGCTTCCACTCCTATGACGAGGCCAGGACCCTCGCGGCCGAGCTGGGCGACGGCGTCGAGGTGATCAGGGCGTCAGTGGCCAAGCCGGATCAGGTGCGGCGCATGTTCGACCAGGTCAGCGCCACCCACGGACGGCTGGACCTGCTGGTGAACAACGCCGCCGGCGGGACGTTCACCGCCTGGGACGAGCTGGCGGAGGAGCACCTGGACCAGGCGTTCGAGGTCAACGTCAAGGGCGCGCTCTGGTGCGCGAGGGCGGCCCGCCCGCTGCTGGCCCGATCCGGCGCGGGCTGCATCGTCAACGTCTCCTCGCTCGGCGCGTTCTACGCCCCGGCCAACTACCTGCCGATCGGGCTGTCCAAGGCGGCTTTGGAGGCGCTGACCCGCTACCTGGCGGCGGAGTTCGCCCCGGACGGCATCCGGGTGAACACCGCCTCCGTCGGGCTCATGGACAATCCGGTCGGCCGCATGTTCCCGGGGTTCGAGTCGGTGAGCGCCAACCTGGTGGCGGCCACCCCGCTGGGGCGGCTGGCCACACCGGACGACCTGGCCGACCTGGTCCTGCTGCTGGCCGCTCCCGGCGCGGGATGGATCACCGGGCAGACCGTGGTGGCGGACGGCGGCATGTCGTTGCAGCGCCGCGCCACGTCCCCAGACCCGGAGCCGAAACCAGTACCAGGCCCGAAGCCGAAACCAGACCCCGAGCCAGAACCAGAACCAAAGCTGGAGACGTATTCCGATCAAGAGGTGGATCCTGTCGCGGTGGTCGGCATGGGGCTGGCCGTGCCGGGGGCCAGCGATCCGGACGGCTTCTGGTCGCTGCTCATGGAGGGCGCGGAGCTGTTCGTCGACGTCCCGGCGGATCGCTGGTCGATGGCGGGCTTCCATGACGACGACCCGAGCGCCGCCGACAAGACCTACCAGCGCCGCTCGGGCTTCATCACCGGCTTCGCGCCGCACTCCAAGCTGGCCGCCGAGCGGCCGGACGACGGGCTCGACTTCACCACGGTGTGGCTGCGGCACAGCGTGCACCAGGCACTGGAGGGCGTGGCCAGGCGGGACGGCGACACGTACACCGCCTGTTTCGGCTACACCCCCGACGGCAGCCAGCACCTGCAGGAAGCGCTCATCCGCGAGGAGCTGGGCGAGGTCCCCGACTCCGTGCTGTGGCACGGTGACGCCACCCGATCGCAGCCGTTCCCGCACCGGATCGGCGCCAGCGCCATCGAGGGGCTGTTGCCGGCGGGCACCCGGCTGCTCATGGTGGACACGGCGTGCTCATCCTCGTTGTACGCGATCGACCTGGGACTGCGTGACCTGTTGTCCGGCCGGGCCGACGTCGCCGTGTGCGGCGGGGCGTTCGCGCTGGTCCCCAGCGGGTCGGTGCTGTTCTCCAAGCTGTACGGGTTGTCCAGGAGCGGAGAGGTGCGCGCGCTCGACAGGACCGCCGACGGCGTGCTGTTCTCCGACGGAGCGGGCGCCGTGGTGCTGAAGCGGCTGTCCAGGGCGCTCGCCGACGGTGACACCGTGTACGGCCTGGTCGCCGGGGTCGGCCTGTCCGCGGACGGCAAGGGCAAGGCCATCTACGCGCCGTCCAGCGCGGGCCAGGAGCTGGCCGTCGCCCGCGCGCTGGACAAGTCGCGCGTGAAAGCCGGCGAGGTCGACTGGGTGATCGCGCACGCCACCGGAACCCCGGCGGGCGACGAGGCCGAGTTCCTGAGCTTGCGCGCGGCCTACGCCGGGACGCATCCGGTCCAGGTGACCTCGAACAAGTCCCTGATCGGCCACACGGGCTGGGCGGCTGGGGTGGTGTCGGTCATCCACGCTCTTCTGGGGCTGCGGCACGAGGTCATTCCCGCTCAGCACCGCTTCTCGGCGGCCCCGGACAGCTTCGGCCTGGAGTCGTGCAACCTGGAGATCCCCAAGCGACCCGTGCCCTGGCCGGCGCGGTCGGACCGGCCGCGCACCGTGGCCGTGTCCGGCTTCGGTTTCGGCGGCACCAACGCGCACCTGCTGATCCAGGAGTTCCGGCCGGGCCGTCGCGGCAAGGCCGGCTACGGAGCCAGGACAGGCGAGCCCATGGTGATCGTCGGCTGGTCGGCGCACGTGCCCGGCGCCGAGAGCAACGCACAGGTCGCAGAGTGGGCGCAGGGAAGGCATATCCTGCCGAACTCCTTCGGCGACGCCTACCCGAGCCCGCCGTTCGCCCGGCTGCGCTTGCCGGCCTCCACGATCCGGGCGACCGACCGCACCCAGCTCATGATCATCGAGTGCATGCACCGGATGGACCCCCGGATCCGCGAATTCTGCCGGCGGCACAGCCGTACCACCGGGGTGGTGGTGGGCCACACCGGGCCCACCAGAAACGCGGTCCTCTACGCGATCCGCGCCCACCTCGACGAGCTCGACCGCCAGGCCGTCCCCAAGGCGCAGGAGCTGCGCGAGCGCGTGACCGGACTGATCGCCGAGCCGGACGAGGACTCCTTCCCCGGCGAGATGCCCAACGTCATCCCCGCCCGGCTGTGCAGCTACTTCGACCTGCGTGGGCTCAACATCGCCGTGGACGGCGGCGGAGCCTCGCTCGCCGACGCCTTAGAGGTGGCCGAGTGTTACCTGGACTTCGGCGACGTGGACGTGGTGCTGGTCGCCGTGAGCAACGGCAACAGTCTCACGTCCTGGGGCCGCCTGCTGGGCTGCGGGGAGATCGGCGAGGGGACGTTCTTGTTCGCGATCACCAGGAAGTCGCTGGCGCTGGCCGAAGGCCTGCCGGTGCTCGCGGAGGTGTCCGTGGAGTCCCCCGTGGAAGAGATGCTGGAGGCCATCGCATGACCCGCGCGAACTTCCTGGGCGCGCAGGGCGGGCGCGAGCTGATCGCCTTCCTGAGCGGCGCGCAGAGCCAGACGGAGGTCGAGCTCAGAGCCGACCGGCGGGCGAGCCCGCGGGTGATCCGGCTGAGCAGGCAGCCGAAAGCGGCCTGTCTGCTGGACCGCCACGTGATCGAGCTGGCGCCCGCCCCACGCCGGCCCATCCGCTCCGCCCCGGCCGCGATCCCGGCGGACTCCGTCGTGCTCACCAACTCCGCCGCATTTCGCACCGCGCTGGACCACCAGGACGGCCGGGCACCCCGGCACGTACGGGTGCTGGTGGACGCCACCGACCCCAGCCTGCGCGAGGCCCGCTGGTCGGACCCGGTCCGCGAGCTGCTCGCACTGCACGAGCGCACGTTCATGACGGCCAAAGAGTGCGCGCCACGCCTGGCGGGCGGCTCGTTCGTGGTGAGCGTGGTGGGCGGCGTCACCGAGGCGGGGGTGCCGCTGCCCATCACCGGCTTGTTCACGGGCCTGGTCAAGAGCCTGGCGCTGGAGCTGCCGGACACGAACGTGCTCGCCACCGTGCATGCGGCGGCGCCGCTGGAGGAGGTGCTGGCCACGGTGAGCGCCGAGCTGGGCGCCGGCCAGCTCCTCCCGGTCACCTATCACGTCGGCGGGCGCCGGCTCACCCCGCGAGCGGTGCCCGCCGAGGCCACGCCGGACGGGGTGCCGGCGCTGGGCCAGGACTCCTTGGTGGTGGCCGCGGGCGGGGCGCGCGGCATCGGCGCGCCGATCCTCGCGGCGATGGCCCGGCGATACCGCCCGCGCATCGTGATCCTGGGCAGCTCCCAGTTGCCCCGCGACTCCGGGGAACTGCCCGAGCGCAGCACGTTCATCAGGGCCCAGCTCAACGGGCCAGGCCGGGTCAGCGTGGCCGAGGCGAACGCCAGGTTCGACCGGCTGCGCGAGCAGCGGCAGGTCCGGGACACGCTCACCGAGCTGGAGCGGCTGTCCGGGCCTGGGCGGGTCCGCTACCTGCGCTGCGACCTCCGGGACCCGGACGCGGTCAAGCGTGCCGTCGACTCCGTGGACGGCCCCGTCGACCTCCTGCTCAACATCGCCGGCACCAACCGGGCCTCCGACGTCACCGCGAAGTCCGTCGGCGACTTCCGCACGGTGCGTGACCTGAAGGTGCATACGTACCTGAACCTCAAGGAGGCGCTGCGCGGTCGGGAGCCGCGCCGCTGGTGCAACTTCGGCTCGTTCATCGGGCTGACCGGCCAGCGCGGCGAGACCGACTACGCCGCGGCCAACGACTTCCTCAACATGGCCGCGATGAGCGCGGAGAACGAGTTCACCATCGGCTGGACACTCTGGCGCGACGTCGGGCTCGGTGCCACCCCGCTGATGCGCGCCTTCCTCGCCGAGATCGACGCGTACACCCCGATGCCGACCGAGGAAGGCGTCGACCATTTCCTCACCGAGCTGACCGCCGTGCGGGACGCGCCGGCCACGGTGTTCCTGGGCGACAAGGAACGTGAACTCGTCAGGGGCATCCGGCCGGAGTTCCTGGACTTCTGCATGGGCGAGGCGCGCGCTCTGCCGTACATCGACACGGTGCTGCGCCGCGACGCCACGGACCTGGTCGCGGAGCGCACGTTCACCCTGGACAGGGACGGTTATCTGGAGTTTCACCAGGTGCGCGGTTATCCGACCTTGCCCGGCACCTTCGTGCCCGAGCTGGCCGCGCAGGCGGCGGTCTCGCTGGTGCCGAACCGGGTCCCGGTCGTCTTCGAGGACCTGCGGCTGGAGTCGTTCCTGCGGATCTACCGGAAGGACCGGCCCGAGGTCAAACGGCTCACCGCCACGCTGCTGCGCACCGACGAGCGCGAGTCGGTGGTCGCCGTCCGCGTGCTGGGCGACGTGGTGGCGCCGAACGGCGTGACCGTCGCCCGCGACAAGCTGCACTTCTCGGTCACCGTACGGCTGCGCGACGCTCCCGTGCCCGGCCCGAGGTGGACGCACTGGGACGAGCACGGCAGCAAGCCCCTCCGCGACCCCTACCACGCGCCCGGGTCGGACGTACTCCTGCGCGAGGTGTTCCGGTCGACCACCGGCACCCGGGAGCATCCGCTGGGACGGCGAGGCCGGCTCGCGCTAGACGCGCCCGCGTTGCGACGCTGGTTCCCCGACCTGCTGGTCCCCTCCGTCACGCTCGACGGTCTGGTGCGCGTGGCCGTGCTCCACACCGTCGCGGACCGCTGGACGCCCGTCGCGATCCCGCGCACGGTCCGCCGTATCGACCTGTACGGCGGCCACACCGACCTGACGCTCGCCGCGCTGACCGAACCGGTCGAGCTCTACGTCACCCCCGTCGACCTCGATCTGGAGGATCCCGAGCCGGAGAACCGGGCGATCGCGGTGGCCGCCGACGGCGAGGTGCTGCTCCAGGTGAAGGACATCACGGGCGCCATCGTCGGCTACGTGGACCAGGAGAGCGGCCAATACCTCGACAGGGAACGATTCGACCGCCAGGAGCGCTCATGACACGCCAAGGAACCTGCCCTGTCGCCCACGGCCCGGCCGGGCTGCCGGTGATCGGTGACGCCATCCCCTACTTCAAGGACCCGCTGGCCTACACCCTGCGCATGCAGGAACGCGACTCGCTGGTGTCGGTCAAGCTGCCCATCCCGTTCGTGCAGGTCACCGAGCCGGAGGCGATCGAGCGGGTGTTGCGTACCAACCCGGACAACTACGTACGGGGCAAGCTCTACCGCGGCTTCTCCGGCGTCATGGGTTCCGGCCTGCTGACGCTCGACACCGACCGGTGGCGCGGGCCGCGCAAGGCCGTCCAGCCCGCGTTCAGCCTGCAGCTCGTGCGGAGCAACGCGCGCGAGGCGGTCTGCGCCACCGAGGAGATCATCCGCCGTTGGACGGCGCACGCGGACTCCGGCAACGTCGTGGACGTGGCACCCGACCTGATGGACATCGCTGCCAGGGTCCTGGGCATGGCGCTGATCAGCCAGGACCTGTCGGGCACCGACTACGCGCGAGCAGCCGCGATCGCCAACAAGGTCATCTTCACCCGCACGATCATGGGCTTGCCCGCCATGATCCCCTCCTTCGTGCCGACCCGGTATCACCGCGACCGGAAGTGGGCGAACCGGGTGCTCGACGGCATCATCCACCGGGTGATCGGCTCACGCCGCGCCAGTGGCGAGTACGGCTCCGACGCCGCGGGGCAGCTGCTCGGCGCCGGCCTTTCCGAGGCGGAGGTGTCGGACAACCTCCGCACCCTGCTGCTGGCCGGCTCCGACACCACCGGCCAGGCGCTCGCCTGGACCATGTACGAGCTGGCCAGGCACCCGCAGGCCCGCCGCGCCGTCGAGCGCGAGGTCGACGAGGTGCTCGCGGGCCAGGCGCCCGCACCGGACCGGCTGGGCGAACTGGTGCAGACCACGGCCGCGATCAACGAGGCGCTCCGGCTGCACCCGCCGGTCTGGCAGTTCCCGCGTGACGCCGTCGAGCCGGACTGCCTGGCCGGCCGCACGGTGCCGGCGGGGACGACGGTCCTGCTCAGCGTGTACGGCACGCACCGCTCACCGGAGCACTGGTCCGACCCGGAGGCCTACGATCCCCGGCGTTTCCTCGACGACACCCAGGGCAAGCGGCACAAGTACGCCTTCCTGCCGTTCGGCGGCGGGCGGCGCATGTGCATCGGCAAGGGGCTGGCGATGGCCACGCTGGTGACCGCGGTGGCCATGCTGTCACAGCGCTACCGGCTGCGGCTGCCGGGTGCGCACACCGTGCGCAGCGGACACTACGTGACTCTGTTCCCCAGCAGCGGGATCCCCGCGGTCGTGCAGGAGCGGACGTGACGGCCGCCGCGCCGGTCCGCCCGCACCTGGTGTCCTTCGACACCACCTCTTTCGTCCGGCCCGTCCGTCGCATGATCTGGGAGCCCGCACCGCACCCGCTTCCGCCTCCCTCCCCTGTGGCGCGGCGGCTGCTGGTCATCGGCTCCGACGCGGAGCTGGCCGCGCAGGTGGCGCGCGCGCTCGGCGCGGACCTCTGCGTGCCCGGCCGCGAACCCGAGCGGGACGACTGGGACGGGATCATCGACCTGAACGTCGTGGGCGTCCCCTACCGGTTCGACGGTGGGGAATGGCGGGACGCACTGGTCAGGACGACCCGGATGGTGCAGCGCAGATACGGTGCCTGGGGAGCCGACCCCCGCGCCGACCGGTACTGCTACATCGCCGTCACCGCCATGGGCGGGCTGATGGGTTACCACGACGGGGCGATCGACTCCCCGCTGGGCGGAATCTGGGCCGGCTTCGCCAAGTGCCTGCCCCGCGAGCTGCCCAACCTCGCGGTAAAAGTGCTGGACGTCGACGCCGTCGACCCGGCCCACCTGGCCGAGCTGCTGACAGCCGAGCTGGCAGCCTGGGACCTGTTCGAGATCGGCTACCGGCGGGGAGTCCGCCACGCCTTGAACGCGCGGCCGAGCCCGGAACCGCCGCCCCGCGTCGAGCTGGGGTCCGACGACATGGTGCTGATCTCGGGAGGCGCCCGTGGCGTCGGCTTCGCCCTGGCCCGCGGGCTCGCCGAGGAGTTCGGCTGCCAGGTCGTGGTGACCGGCCGCGGCGAGCTTCCGGCCGAGGCCGGCTGGCTGACCATGGACGACGCGGACTACTCCGAGTACTGCCGGGCCAGAGTGCGGTCCGCCCGCACCGCCAGGGAACTTCGGGACGTACGCGCCGCGCTCAAACGAGAGACCGAGCTGCGGCAGGTCGGCGCGAACCTGGCGGCGGCCCGGCGGGACGGCCTGCGCATCACGTACGAGCCGTGCGACTGCGTGCGGCCGGAAGAGGTCGACGCGCTGTTCGCCCGCATCCCCGATCCCAGCGTGATCGTCCACAACGCGGGCATCGATCTGCCGACCAGGCTCGACAACAAGACCCCGGAAGACGTGGTGCGAACGGTCGACGTGAAGGTGACGGGCTTCGCCAACCTCACCCGCGCGGTGCTCCACACTCCCGGGAGGCGGGACACGCTCAAGGTGTTCTGCAACGTCGGCTCGCTGGCCGGACGCATGGGCGGCATGATCGGGCAGATCGACTACGCCGCGGGCAACGAGGCTCTGTCCAGACTCGGGTTCTGGGCGCGCAACACGCTCGGGCTGCCCGCGCAGACGTTGTGCTGGCCGACCTGGGAGCGGCTCGGAGTCATCGCCAACTACGACGCGGCGGTCCGCTACGTGTCCACCATCGATCCGGCCGAGGGAGTCCGGCGGTGGATCCGCGAGCTGCGCTCCGGCCGCACCGGGGAGGTCATGTTCATCGGCCAGGTCGGCAGCATGCTGGTGCCCACTCAGCTACGCGGCTTCCGGCTCTTCACCGGGCATCCGGATCTGCCCAGGTTGCACGGGCTCGCGCACTTCCTGGGCACCGTCGAGCTCTTCGAACCGTCCCGCCGGCTAAGCAGCAGCGTGATCCATACGCCGGGCTCCCATCCGTGCCTGGCCGAGTTCACCGTGGACGGGCGTGCCGCGCTGCCGATCTCGGTGCTGATCGAGCAGGCGTGCTCGGTCGCCGACTGGGTCGTGCCGCCCGACCGGCCGCCGCAGCACCTGGTCGAGATGCGGGACGTGGAGGTCCGGCTGTCCGCGCTGATCCTGGCCCCGGACGGGAGCCGGTTCACCACCCGGGCGCTGGGCGAGACCCTCGAGGAAGGCTGGAGCGTCCAGGTCACGATCACGGCCGGGACCGGGGAGACGGCCGGGTCGATGCGACTGCTCTACCGGTCGTCGCCGCCGGTGCCCGCGCAGCCCGTACCGCCATCGGTCACGCGCGGCGTGGCCGCTTCCGGCGGGCGGCTGGCCTGGTCGGGGCTGGTGCTCGGCGCGGGAGACCGGCTGCCCACCGTGACCGCCGCCGATCTGTGGACGTCGCCGTTCCCGCCGCCGCACGGGATCGCCCCCGCCGCGCTCGATGCCGTGGTGCGCCGAGCGGGACCGGTGACGGGCGACCTCGTCAAGATCGCCCGTATCGTTCCGTATCCAGGGGCGCAGCAGGTTGACGAGCTCCGTCCGGTCGCCGGCGGCTGGGCCGGGCTGAGATCAGGCCGCCAGGTCCTGTCCATCGAGGGGGTGGCAGCCGGGCCCGCCCTGTCCACTCCCTGAGCCGCGCTCCGTCGTGGCTGTGTTTTGGCGCGGTACAGGGCCCCGCGGTGTCAGCAGAACGCGAGGGACCCGTCCGGCCGGACGGGGACCCGGCGTTCCCAGTGCACGTAGTCGTCCTCCGCCAGGGCGTCCTCGTCGATGGTGATCCCCCACCCGGGCCGGTCGGGACGCAGCTCCAGGTGCCCGTCGACCGGCACGTACGGGTCCGGGCACCACCTCGTCGTCTCCGGCTTGTACTCCAGGATCGAGAAGTTGCTGCAGGCCGCGGCGAAGTGCACGTTGTGCGCGGTGGCCAGTGGCCCCATCGGGTTGTGGGGCGCCACCATGGTGTTGAAGGTCTCGGCGAGGGTCGCGATGCGCCGCATCTGGGACATGCCGCCCACCACGCAGATGTCGGGCTGGACGAGGTCGGCGCCCCCGTGGGTGAGCAGGTTCAGGAACTCGTGGGGAGAGTAGAGGCTCTCCCCGGTGGCCAGGGGCACCTCCAACTGCTGGCGCAGGTAACCCCAGGAGGCGAAGTGCTCCGGGCGGATCGGCTCCTCCAGGAAGAGCGGGTCCATCGGCGCCAGGGCGTTGCCGAGCTGAACCGCCTGGTAGGGCTCGAAAATCTTGGCGTGCGCGTCGAAGGCGAAGTCGAACTCCTCCGGGCAGCACCGCCTGACCTCCTGAGCCCATTCCGCCGTCTCGGCGACGACGAGGCCCCAGCGTCTGGCGTGCAGGTCCGTACGGAACGGGCTCAGCTTGAAGGCGGTGAGCCCGTGGCGCCGGTGCAGCTCGGTGGTCTGGCGGCGGCACTCGTCGGGGTCGGGCGCGGAGTAGAGCCCGCAGTAGACGCGCACCCGATCCCGTACGGCGCCGCCGAGCACCTGGTAGACGGGCACGCCGAGCGCCTTGGCGGTGATGTCCCACAGCGCGTGGTCGATGGCGGCGATCGCCGCCAGCCCGAGCGCCCCCTGCGGGAACCTGGCGGTGCGGAGGAGGAGCTGGGACACGTATTCCACGCGCCGCGGGTCCGTACCCCTGATCTGCCCGCCGAGGTAGTCGAGCAGGGGGCCGAGCGCCAGGTCGGGACCGTGGTTGTAGGCCTCGCCCCAGCCGCTGACGCCCTCGTCGGTGTCGACGCGCACCAGCACCCGGGGACGCTCGCCGACGCGCTGCACGAACGAGCGCAGGCCGCTGATCCTCATGACGCCGCCGCGGGCAGGGGCCCGAGGTCGTCGGCCTTCGCCCACTCAGTGAGGATCCGCGCGACCTCCTGCCGTTCGCCTTCGCCGAGGACGGTGCTCGGCGCCCGGACCGCGCGGTCGCACAGGCCGAGCTGGTGCATCGCCTCCTTGACGACGCTGACGTTGTTGGCTCCGCCGTCGACCGCGCGCAGGTGCTCGAACCGCGCGATGTCGTGGAGCATCCGCTCCGCCGCCGGATAGCGCTCCTCGCGCAGGGCGTCCCTGAGCCGGAGCGAGAAGCCGGGGTTGACGTTCACCAGCCCGGAGGTGAAGCCCTCGGCCCCGTGGACGGCGTAGGACAGCGCGTACGGCTCGGCCAGCCCGGCGATCCAGACGAACCGGTCGGGGCCTGTCTCCGCGCGTAGCTGCGCGAAACGGTTCACGTCCGCGACGGCGTACTTCAGGGCGATCACGTTGGGGCACAGGTCGCCCAGCCGCGCCAGCAGCCGGCCGTCGACCCAGGCGTTGCGCAGGTAGAGGACCAGGGCCACGTCCGGCACCGCTTCGGCGATCTCCCTGTGGTAGTCGAGCCAGCCCTGGGCCGACACGTGCGGGTGCACCGGCTGGTGCACCATGACCATCCGGATGCCGTGCGCCGCCGCGTGGCGGGCCTCCTCGACGGCGGTGGCGACGTCGAGGCCGATCCCGGCCATGAGGTACGCCTCTCCCCCCACCGCCTCCGCGGCCGCCGTGATCAGCTGAAGCCGCTCCTCGGCGCTCAGGGCGTAGAACTCGCCGGTGTTGCCGTTCGGGGTGAGCACGTTGACGCCCGCGTCGACCAGGCGGCGCAGCAGCGAACGGTACAGCTCGAGGTCGGGAACGCCGCCGGCGTAGGGCGTGACCGGGATGGCGACGACGTCGCGCAGGGCCCGGGAGAGCTCACCGAACCTCACGGCCGGCCTCCTTGATCTGCTGAAGCGCCCGCTCCTGGAACACGCTGATGTGCTGCAACACGAGCCTGGCCGCCTCGTCGGCCTGCCCGTTCAGTGCCGCCTCGAGAATCTGCCGGTGCTCCTGCGCCTCGTCCTCCCAGGAGGGACGCTGGGACCAGACGTTGACGGAGATGAGGGCCGTCTGGTCGCGCAGCTGGTCGAGCACGCCGACCAGCACCTCGTTGTCGCAGTCGGCGTAGAGGGCGCGGTGGAAGTCGCGATTGGCGAGGCTGCGGGTCACCTCGTCCGTGGCCTCGTCCGACTTGCGCAGGGCCTCGCGGGCGAGCCGGCCGCCGTCGCGCAGTCCCGCCTCGACGCTTCGCCGCACCGCGGCCGGCTCGATCAGGCACCGGGCGTCGAACACGCTGCGGGTGAGGCGCTCGTCGACCTTGCGGACCGTCACCCCGGTGTATTCGCTGATGGTGACCAGGCCGGCCCCGCTGAGCGTCTTCAGCGCCTCGCGCACCGGAGTCTTGGAGACACCGAAACGGCTGGCGAGCTCCACCTCCACGAGGGCACGCCCGGCCGCCAGCTCGCCGCTCAGAATGCCGCGACGCAGCGCTTCGAGGACGAGGGCCGTCCTCGAAGACGCTTTGATCGCGCCCAACGCTGTCTCACTCACCCGCGCTCCTTCATTTGTCGTCGATCACCATAACCGGCGCTCCGTCTGGCCGCCGGGGTGGGATCGGAGGGCACATGGCCCATTGTATAGAACCGACCATACCCTAAATCTCATATCTCATGTACCGTATGGCAACCGCACAGCGGAGCGCAGTTCTTGGTGAACGAGAGGAAAGACCCATGACCCGTCAGCACCACCCGGCCGAGGTCCTCGGCCCGCACGCGCTGTCCCGGCGCGGCTTCATCCGGACGGCGGCACGGGCCGGCGTCGCCATGGGTCTGGCGTCCGCGGTGAGCGCCTGCGGCGGCTCAGGCGGCGGCAGCGGCGGCAGCGTCACGCTGCAGTTGTGGGACACCGACACCCGGCCGGAGCGCACGGCCAACCTCAAGAAGCTGATCTCGATGTTCGAGGCCAAGAACTCCGGCATCCGCATCAACTACCTGGGCCTGCCCACCGACCAGTACATGCAGAAGATCAACACCGCCATCGCCACGCGCTCCACACCCGACCTGCTCACCCCGAAGGCGTCCGACCTCGCGGCCCTGGTGGCCCAGAACGCGCTCGCTCCCCTGGACGAACGCGTGCAGAAGGCCGGCCTCGAACAGCACATCTCCGAGCAGATGCTCAAGTCCTCCCGGGCCGCCGCCCCCGACGGCAAGCTCTACCTGACGCCCACCACCAGCCTCGCCGACGTGATCTACTATCGTGCCGACTGGTTCGAGGAGGCCGGGCTGAAGCCGCCGGTCACCTGGGCGGACTTCGACGCGGCCGCGAGCCGCCTCACCGACGCCTCCTCCGGCCGCTTCGGCTACACGCTGCGCGGCGGCAACGGCTTCTTCGCCCAGCTCGTGCAGATGGTCTATCCACGAGCGGGCGTGAGCACGTTCTTCCGCGAGGACGGGTCCTCGACGCTGGACGACCCCGCGGTCATCGCCGCCTGCGAGAAGTACGTGGCCCTGTTCGGCAAGCAGACCGCGCGCAGTGACCTGACCGCCGACTTCAAGACCATGGTGGCCCAGTTCGGCAACGGCGGCGCGGCCATGTTGAGCCACAGCATCGGCTCCTACCCCAACCACGTCGCCGCCCTGGGGGCCGAGAAGGTCGGCGCCGTCGCGCCCTTCCCCGGGCCGGACGGCCAGGTGCTGACCGGCTGGATGACGACCGGGTTCGCGATGTTCCGGGAGAGCGAGCACCAGGAGGAGGCCTGGAAGTTCCTCGCCTACACGATGGAGCCCGAGGGCAACAGCTTCTGGGCCCAGAAGTCCGGATACCTCCCGGGCAACAAGACGGTCGCGAAAGAGCAGTGGGTGACCGAGAACGCCGCCATGAAGGCCGCGCTGGACGCCGCCGCGAAGCCCGGCGTCGTGACCCTGGAACTGCCCTACTACCTGCCGGAATTCACCTCCATCACCGTCACCGACCTGCTTCCGGAATGGCAGAAGGTGCTGCAGGGCAGCCTGACGTCCCGTGACTTCCTCACCGCCGCGGCCGCGGCCCTGACCACGGCCAAGCGCAAGTACGACAAGGAGCACGGATGAGCTCCACGACCGCTGAACCGGTGCGCCGCCCGCCCGCGGCGCGCCGCCCGACCGGGTCCCGGGCCGCGCACGCGTACCTGCTGATCGCCCCGGCCGTCGTGCTGGTGCTGGTGTTCCTGCTCTATCCGGTGCTCAGCGTCTTCTGGGAGAGCCTGCGCCACCACAACCTCACCCGGCCGCTCGACGACGGGTTCGCCGGCCTGGACAACTACCGGGCACTGCTGGCCGACGAGCTGTTCTGGCGGAGCCTGCGCTTCACCGCCCAGTGGGTGTTCGTGGAGGTGGGGCTGCAGTTCGTGCTCGGCCTGGCGCTGGCGCTGGTGCTGAACCGCACCTTCGTGGGCCGCGGGCTGGCCCGCGCCCTGGCCTTCAGCCCATGGGCGGTGTCGGGCATCCTCACGACGACGATCTGGATCCTGCTCTACAACCCCACCACCGGGATCGGGCACTACCTGGCGTCCATGGGCATCGGCGAGTACGGGACCTCCCTGCTGTCGGATCCCGACACGACCTTCTGGGCCTTGGTCATCGCCGAGATGTGGAAGGGCATCCCGTTCTTCGCCATCCTCATCCTCGCCGACCTGCAGTCGGTGCCACTGGAGCTGTACGAAGCCGCGAACGTCGACGGCGCCGGGCCGCTGCGCCGGTTCTCGGCGGTGACCTGGCCGCACATCCGCAGGGCCGTGGTCATCGCCACGCTGCTGCGGGCGGTGTGGGAGTTCAACAACGTCGACCTGCTGTACACGATGACCGCCGGCGGCCCGGCGGGTTCGACGACCACGCTGCCGCTCTACGTGGCCCAGACCGCCATCCACGACCAGGACTTCGGCTACGGCTCCGCGCTCACCGTCACGGCGTTCCTGCTGCTGACCTTCGCGTCTCTGGTCTACCTGCGCATCAGCTCCGGCAATTCCAAGGAGGACAAGTGAGCCTCGCCACCCGCGACGACGTCGGACGGGCCCCGGCGGCACCACCGACCCGGCGGCAAGCGACCGGCGCGCACGCGGCCCGCAAGCGACGGCGCTCGGTGGGCGACCGCCTGATGCTGTGGTTGCCGCTGACGTTGTTCCTGCTCTTCACGCTCGTCCCGTTGTACTGGATGGTGCTGTTCGCCTTCCGGCCGCCGGGTTCCACGGCCCTCGTGCCGTGGCCCATCACGCTGGAGAACTTCCGCAGGGTCTGGGAGGGCTCGGGCTTCGGCGTCTACTTCCGCAACAGCATCGCCGTCGCGGTCGCCAGTCTCATCGTGTCGACGGTGATCGGCATGCTCGGCGGGTACGCGCTCGCCCGCCTCACTTTCCGCGGCAAGAACGTCTTCCTGGTCATCATGCTGTGCACGCAGTTCATCCCGGGCGCCATGATGCTCATCCCGCTCTTCCAGATCTTCAACGGGCTCTACCTGACGAACAGCCTATGGAGCCTGATCATCGCCGACACCGTCTTCCACCTGCCGCTCTCCCTCGTCCTCATGGCGGGCTTCATCAGAAATGTGCCGGTCTCCCTGGAGGAGGGGGCCCAGGTGGACGGGTGCGGCCGGATCCGGGCGTTCTGCGCGGTTGTCCTGCCGCTGCTGAAGCCCGGGATCGTCGCCGTGGGGTCCTTCGCGTTCATCAGCGCGTGGAACAACTTCCTGTTCGCCATCATGTTCATCAGCTCGCAGGACCGGTTCACCGTGCCCGTCGGGCTGAGCTACCTGCTGGGCGAGTTCGGCACCGACTTCGGCGCCCTCGCCGCCGGGGGCCTGATCGCCGTCGCGCCCGTCGTGCTGCTCTTCGCGTACGTCCAGCGCTTCCTCATCCAGGGGTTGAGCGCCGGCGCGGTCAAGGGCTGACGCCGGTGCGTGGAGACGCGCACGCCGGGTGCGGCGGGCGGGCCGGGGAAACCCACCGTGAACAAGTACGGCAGGGCGCCCCGGTCCGGCCCGGCCCGCCACCGCGCCTGCCGAAACTACATCCATGCAGTTGAAGCTGCATGTGAGTATTCGTGGAGGACTCGACCGAGCCGGTCTCTCCGGCGGGGGCCGCTTGGTTATCGCCTGCGCGGATGGAGCACGCCGTGCGGGGTCGCCCACGCCGACGTCGTCGCACGGGCGCGTCCTCGTCCATTCCTGACCGCCAAGAGCATCCCAAGTTGATTCCAAGGGCATCGCGGCATCCTCGATCATGACCGACGTCGAAGGAAGGGCTTGCACGTGAATTCCCATGCATTCGACCTGCTGTGCCGGGCCGTGGAGGAGACGGACGCGGGCCGCGCCGACACCGCGGGGCGCCGGCTGGAGAAGCTCCGCAGTGTGATCGACCCCGAGAAAGCCGGCGGCGACGACTTTCTCCATCTGCTCTATCACGACGCTCTGACCGCCCGCCATGGAACGTGCCAAGACGAGCGGGACAACCTCTATCTCCGCAGCTTCGAGCGTCCGCAGATCCAGCTGTTCGACCTCGTGGCCGAACACCTGCCGATCGTGAATCTGGCAGGTCGCATCGGCGGCACGCTCCTCGCCGGGCACCTCGCCGGTCAGGACGAGGCCACCCTGCTGTCGGTGGGGATCGGCTCAGGCGGCCAGGAGGCGGCGGTGCTGCGGACGCTCGCGGACCGCGATCAGGCGCCCGGACGGCTGACGGTCATCGGGGTGGACCCCGCGGCGGCCAGCCTCCGCCAGGCCGAACAAGCCATCCGCGACACCGGTGTCACGCTGGACTTCCACGCAGTGCCCCGACTCGCCGAACACATGACCGGCGAGGACTGGGACCTGGTACGCCGTGCGCCACGCCCGCTGGTCATGAACGCCGCGTTCGCGCTGCACCACCTCCGGGACAGTCCGTCCGGCGTGGACGAGCGGAGCACGTTCTTCGAGAGATTGCGCGCGGCCGAGCCGGACGTCGTGGTGCTGTGCGAGCCGGACTCCGACCATCACCGGGTGGCGCTCCCCGAGCGGTTCCACAACTCGTGGGAGCACTTCCACACCGTCTTCCGGCTGATAGACGCGCTGGAGGTGGCGGCCGCCGACCGCAACGCGATGAAGCTGTTCTTCCGCCGCGAGGTGGCCGACATCGTCGGCACAGCCGACGACGAGGAGCGCTACGAACGTCACGAGCCGACCGCCACCTGGCTCGCCCGGCTGCGTGAGGCCGGGTTCCACCCGATGCCGGTGCCCCCGTCCGCGGTGCCGGAAGCCGCCACTCCCGCCGCCATCCGCCAGGACCCGGACAGCGTGCGCATCGGATTCGAGGGCGAGTCGCTCGTCTCCGTCCTGTACGCGGTACCCGCGCGGACGTAGCCGGCGGCCGCGCGGGAATCCGGGCGGTGATCTGTCCGCGCTGCGCGGCCATTCCGGAAGCGATGTGCCGAGACGCCGCCGGACGAACGAGTGGTGCTCATGAGGAACGAATCACGATTGACATCGCCTTGCGAGCCTTCGCTTTGCGTGATCTGTGGAGACGGGGCACGGGAACTGCTTGAGGACGATGAGCGCAGAGCGAGAGCGCGATGAGCGGCATGAAGACGCCGAAGACGCCGGCGCCCAGGTGGTACGACACCGACAAGCCGGTGTAGCGGATCCGGGACGGGAACAACTCGGTCAGATAGGCGGCCGTCGGCGCGTACACCATGGCGCTGAACACGATCTGCAGGGTCACCGCCACGACGACCTGCGCCGCGAAGCCCTGGAGCAGCCGCAGCATCGCCGCCGCGTCTC
>NZ_JBIEIS010000041.1:0-41153 GCF_043496855.1 Nonomuraea sp. JJY05 | reverse complement strand
ACCGCGGCGGCGGCCCCACCGAGTCCCGCCTGACCAGCGGGCATGGCATGAGATGTCCCTGCTCTCGTTGCCCGAGGCCGTCTTGGATGAGCTCCAGCAGCCGGCGGACCGCCCACGTGCCCATCTCGTAATGGGGCAGGGCGACGGTCGTCAGTGCGGGGGACAGCTCGGGTGCGATCAGGTCCTGATCGTCGTACCCGACGACGGACAGGTCGTGTGGGATGCGCAGGCTGTTCTCGGCCGCGGCGCGGTAGCACCCCATCGCCATCCGGTCGTTGTAACAGAAGATCGCGGTGGGCCGTTCGTCGAGGTCGAGAAGGCGCCTCGCCGCTCGGTAACCTCCCGCCGTGTCGCCGTGCTCGGCCACGACAAGCTCCGGGGTAGCGGGGACCCCGGCCGCGGCCAGCGTTTCGTGGTACCCGGCCAGGCGTCCGGATGCCGCCGGGACCTCCAGCGACTCGGTGGCGAACCCGATCCGCCGGTGACCCGCGCGGAGGAGCTCGCCCACCGCCGCGGCCGCGCCTCCGCGTTCGTCGGGCACCACGTACGGCATGGACCCGCCGGTGGGGCGGGCGTCCAGGACGACGGTGCTCACGTCGCCGAGCATCTCGGGGATCTCGACGTCGCGGTGGTACATGGTGGCGTAGATGACACCATCGACCCTCCGGTCGAGCAGCGCCCGGACGGCCCGGCGTTCGAGCGCGTGCTCTCCCCCGGTGTTCACCAGGAACAGCAGGTAACCGGCCCGCCAGGCCGCGTCCTGAGCTCCCTGGATCATCCGCCCGGCGAACGGGGTGGTCGCTATGTCGTCGCTCACGAACCCGATCGTCTGCGTCCTGCGGGTACGGAGGCTGCGGGCGATCGGGTTGGAGGTGTAGCCGAGGTCGCGCGCGGCGGCGAGGATCCGCTCCCGGGTCTCGGGGCTGACGCGCGCGCCCTCGACGTTGTTCAGGACCACGGAGACTGTTGAGACGCCTACGCCGGCTCGGGCCGCGACGTCCTTGATCCGTGGCTTTCCCATGGTTCTCCCTGAAGAATCGATTCAGCAAATCGATTCTTCATCCCAAAACGGACACTGGCAAGGGTTCGATTCCGAGGCGTTACCGGGCCCGGGAGCTCGGGCCGCCCGGCAGAGGCTAGGGGGTGGCGCGGAAGGTGTACTCGGCGGCGTAGGCGACGAACTGCGAGGCGGTGGCGCTGTCGATCACTTTCGTGCCGTGCGTGCTCTCATCGAGCACCACGGCGTTCACCGCCACGTTGCTGACCACGCTGTTGTTGGACACGTGGTTGTTGTGTCCGGCGGCGACGAGGATCATGGTGGGTTGCGCGCCGGATGGTTTGATCTTGGCCGGAGCGACGTCATAGGCGAAGAGGTTGCCGGTGACCATGTTGCCGTCACCGCGCAGGTGGATCACCCCGTACAGGTCGTCCTTGCCGTTGTCGTACGGCTGCATCGGCCCCCAGGGTTCCGGTTCCCTCCGGAAGTGGTTGCCGCTGACGAGGTTCTCCTTGTTGGCCCCATCCGAATCGAGCATCCCGGGGTAGAAGCCGTGCAGCCGGTTTCCCGTGATCGACGACCGGTTGGTGTTCCGGAGGTGGATCAGGCTCTTGCCACGCGGGAAGATGTTGTTCCCGGCGATCAGCAGCCCTTGGTGCCCTTCGGCGAGAATCGAGTAGCCGATGTATCCGGCCCCGACATGGTTGTCGGTGACCTTCGACGCCTGTCCGGAGCCGATCAGCTCCACGCAGCTCCCGCATTCGGCGATGAAGTTGCCGTGCACGCTCAGCGCGTCCGCGTCTCGCACGATCAGTGCGCGCTCAAGGTAGACGAACCCCATCCGTTCGATGCGGAAGGCGTCGTTCGCCGTTTCGACGCGGATCCCGATCCTGCCGTTGGCGTAGGAGTTCTGGTTCGGCGTGAAGGAGAGTCCGTCGAGGCAGAAGTTGTCGAAGACGACCGAGCTCAGCCGTGGATCCCCGCTGCGGGAGACCAAGAAGGCCTCGCTCTTGCCGTCGGTGTTCTCGACCCGGATCCGGCTGCCGCCCGGCCAGATCTCGTGCCAGGCCGAGGTGTCGCCGGCGTTGTACCGGATGCTGGAGGAGGCGAAGCCGTGGCCGTCGCCCTTGATGGTGAGGTAGCTGACATCGACCGTGACCCTGGTCTTGAGCGGGTAGTCGCCGGGCGGGATGTGAATCACCGCACCGGGCTTCGACGACTGGTCGGGCTGGCGCTGCTTGATGTCGGCGATGATGTCGTTGATCAACGCGCCGATGTCGGTGTAGCAGGTGATGGCCGGGTTGGTGGAGTGGGGCCAGGTCGTGACGTCGTACACCGTGGACGGCCGGGTCTGAGCGGCTGCGGCGGGCCGGCCTGACAGCACGGCTAAGCCGGCCGCCGCCGCGCCGACGGCCGGCACTCCTCTGAGCAGCGCGCGGCGGGCGAGGCTGGGATTCTTCTCGGTCATGCGGTTCCTCCTGACGGTGGGAAGCGATATCTGGGGGGTCGAGAAGGCAGGTGGGCTGAAGTGTGCCCGCCGTGCTCCAGCCCAGAGAGCAAGGCGGCGCTTGAGGGCATGCCGGTCGGCTTTGTCGAAGGTGGTTCGAGGGCCCGTCGAGCGGGCGGGGTGTCACATCGGGAGCGGCTGGGTGCTCTGCAGGCCGTGAGCCGGATCGAGGCGCACGGGGATCGGGCCGGTGATTTCGCCGATGAAGCCGCCGTCGTCGGTGTGGCGGAAGGCGAGCATGACCCAGGCGCCCGCGCGATCTCGAACGATGCGGCCGCTGTAGAGGGACTCTTCGGTGAGGCGCCGCGCCTGCCGCGGGTCGTACGGTCCGAGCAGGTCGCCGGGTTGGAGTACCCAGACACCGCCGCGCTCGCCGGTCGAACGCCGCTCCTCCGACAGCTCGGTGTGAAGGCTCGAGAACAGCAGTACGGGGCTGCCGCCGACGATCTCCACCTGGATGACCTCCAGGTGGCCGAAGCCGGTGCCGGGCGCGCTGAGCGGAGGTTGCGCTTCCCAGGTGAGCAGATCGTGGGAGCGGGCGTGTCCGATCACACCGCGCTGGTCGGGGTCGCCGACCCGGGAGCGGGCGGTGATGAGCATGTGCCAGCCGTCCCCGCCAGGGTCTCGAAAGACCCAGGGGTCACGCCACGCTTCATCGGGCCACTGAGCGCCATGGAGTTGTTCGTACCAGCGTGGGTCGCTTTCCAGGATGGCTTCCGCGCCGTGCTTGTGCCAGGTGTGCAGGTCGTCCGAGGTGGCCAGGCCGATGCGCTGTTTGAGCCCGCGTTCGGCGTGGCTGGTGCCGGTGTAGAACATGTGCCAGGTGCCGTCGTCCGCCCGGACGATCGAGCCTGTCCAGGTGGTGTAGTCGTCGAAGGCGGGGCTGGTGCTGGGGGCGAGGGCGTCAGGGCGTACGGTCCAGTCGGTGAGGTCGGCGGACACGGCATGGCCGACCGAGACGTTCCAGTGGCGCTGGTCGGGGTCGCCGATCGTCTTGGGCGCCTTGAGGAAGTACAGATGGTAGGTCTCGCCGTCGTCGGCGAGCCAGAAGTCCCAGACCCAATGGTCGTCGAGACGCAGCACGTAAGACCCTTCCGGTGATGACGCCGGTACGCCTCAGGCGGACGGTGCCGCGACCGAGGACCGGCGGACGAGGGGGCAGGGCAGTGTCCGCACGGGGA
The DNA here is from genome assembly GCF_043496855.1 of Nonomuraea sp. JJY05. Classification (NCBI taxonomy): domain Bacteria; kingdom Bacillati; phylum Actinomycetota; class Actinomycetes; order Streptosporangiales; family Streptosporangiaceae; genus Nonomuraea; species Nonomuraea sp. JJY05. The sequence continues at coordinate 37,468 of NZ_JBIEIS010000041.1, read as the reverse complement.
CAAGCCCTGTTTTCCGGGCGGGGTCGTCGATCAGCTCCATGAGGCGATCGACGGCCCAGGCGCCCATTTCGTAGTGGGGTAGCTGCAGGGTGGTGAGGGCGGGGTACAAGCCGTCGGCGATGTACTCCTGGTTGTCGAAACCGACGACCGACACGTCCGCGGGGATGCGCAGACCGAGCTCGGCGGCCGCCCGATAGGCCCCCATGGCCATACGGTCGTTGTAGCAGAAGATCGCGGTGGGCCGGGGCGTGCGCTCCAGCAGGCGGCGGCAGGCCAGGTAGCCGCCCGTGGACTCGGACTCCTCCCGCACCACGAGTGCGGGATCGTAGGCGATCCCCGACTCCTCCAGTGCCTGCCGATAACCGTGCAGGCGCCCGTGGGTGGCGGGAACGTCGTCGCTGTTGAGGGCGAGCCCTACGCGCCGGTGGCCGTGCTCGAGCAGTTCCCGGGTGGCGTCGTAGCCTCCCTGGACCTCGTCCGGGACCACGGCGGGCGGCCCATCACCTTCGATCCTCGCGTCGGCCAGGACCAGCGGGAGACCGTGCAGGGCGGCCGGAATCTCGACGACCTGGTGGTACATCGTGGCGTACAGCACCCCGTCGACCTGTTGCTGGTGCAGCGCCTGGATGCCGCGCGCCTCCGCGGCCGGGTCTCCCCCGGTGTTGATGAGCATCAACGCCCACCCGCGAGTCATCGCGACCTCCTGGGCGCCGAGGATCAGCCGGCCGGCGTGCGGGGTGGTCGCGATGTGGTCGCTGATCATCCCCAGCATGTGGCTGCGCTGGGTGCGCAGTCCGCGGGCCATTTTGTTGGGGGCGTACCCCAGCCGCTCGGCTGTCTCGCGAACCCTGCGACGGGTTTCGTCGGGCAGCCGGGCGCCCTCCACATCGTTGAGCGCGCGGGAGACGGTCGTGATGGACACGCCTGCTTCGCGTGCGACGTCCCGGATGCTCGGTCGCCTGGTCACCGCCTGTCTCCTCTTCCTCGCTGCTGCCAGGGGGATCCCTTGATGGCGTGGTCGGTCGCATCACTCGTCCCAGAGACCGTGCTCGGGCCAGCGGCGCGGCAGCCGCTCCTCGACCGGGGGGAGGTCGGCGTGCGGGGCGTGCGGATGGAGTTGGTACCAGTAAGCGACGCTGGAGTAGTCGTTGCCCTGGTCGTTGGCGTGGCCATGTTCAATGGTGACGCGAATGGACTCGGCGAAGCGAACGGGATCCTCGATGTGGAAGCGGTACATGCTCCACAGGCCGAAGTGCTCCTGCGGACTGCTGGCCAGCGATATGCCGTGGTACGGCCCGGCGTACCCCCCGCTCGGGAATCCCCACGCGGCGTTGAAGTAGTCCTCGGTGCCGGTGCCGTGCAGGGACGGCGGCCACTGCTCACCATCGATGAAGATCATGTCATCGCCCTCCCCCGGCCAGGTGAACTGCTGGTTGGAGGCGTCGAAGTTGTCGATGCTCAGCACGCAGCCGACGTAGTGCCCGGTGCCGGTGGCGTCCAGGATGACGTAGTTGTCGTCTCCGGTGAGGTTGACGCCCGGCAGCTCCCACGGTGGGGGGTTCTCCGCGCCCGAGGGGTGCACGACCTTCTGGCAGGGCTTCTCCTGCCGGTAGTAGGCGTGGAAACGGCCCATGTCCTCGGGAATCGGCTCGTTGGTGAGCTCATAGTCGATGTAGTAAAAGAAATTCTCCACCGGCATGTCGCTCTCGTTGCGCAGTACGATCTCGGCGCGCGAGCCGAACGGCATCGGGAAGTAGCAGTTCATCGCGGCTGCGAATGGGCCCTTGGGTCCGCGGCGCGGACCGAAGACCATGCTGAGCGGCAGTGACACGTAGTGCGTACAGGTTGCGTGCCCGACCCCGAAGAAGTCGCCCAGCGGGCTGCGCACGCTGGGGTTGTCCTCGCCGTCCCAGTACATCTCGATGACGAGCTTGCGCAGGTACTTCTCCGAGTAGCACCGGGTGGTCAGCCAGATGTGCTCGATGATCCCGCTGCCCTCGATGTCGGCCAGCACGTGGGTCTCGCCCGGGGCGACGACGGCGAAGTCGCGGTTGCCGCCGGTACGGTCCCAGGTCGACGATCGCAGCGATCGTCCGGCCTTGACGTGCGGAAGTCCGCCCAGCGGGCTGGTCGGCTGCCAGAACTGCATGGATATTGACCTTTCGCGAAATGGTGGATCAGCCCTTGACGGCGCCGAGGGTCATGCCCGCGACGATCCGCCGCTGGAGCAGCAGGGTGAACAGGACGACGGGGACGGAGTACAGGGTGGCCAGTGCGGTCATGGGTCCCCATTGCAGGCCGTACTGGGTCTGGAAGTTGGCGATGACGATCGGCGTCGTCTGCGCCCGCACCGCCGTGAGCAGCAGCGCGAACAGGAACTCGTTCCAGGACGCGAGGAAGGCGAAGATCGCCGTCACCGCGATGCCGCCGCCGACGACCGGCACCACGATCCGCACCATCGCCTGCAGCCGGGTGCAGCCGTCGACCTTCGCCGCCTCCTCCAGACTGGACGGCACTGCCTCGAAGAAGCTGGCCATCAGCCAGATCGACAGCGGCAGCGAGATCGTCGTGTGGGCCAGGGCGAGCGCGGTCGGCGTGTCGGTGATGCCGGCCGCACTCATCAGGTTGACCAACGGAACCCCGACGGCGACGGGCGGCACCATACGGGTGACCAGGGCCAGCATGACGAAGATCCGCCCGCTCACGGTCCCGTAGCGGGTGATGCCGTATGCGGCCGGGACCGCGAGCAGGACCGACAGCAGCGTGCTGATCACGGCGGTGGAGGTGCTGTTGATGAACGAGGGAATCACGCCGGGCGTGGCCAGAGCGGTGCCGTAGTTCTCCAGGCTCCAGGACTCGGGCAGCACCATCGGCGGCACGGCGATGGCGTCAGTGGGCAGTTTCAGCGAGGTCAGGACGAGGTACGCGAACGGAAACGCGTACAACACCACGATGGTGGCCAGCAGTGCCCACAACAGCGTGCGGGTGCTCATGCGGGAGGTCATCGCGCCGCCCCCTTCCCCGGCCGCCAGATGGTGGCGACCGCGATCAGCGCTACGACCAGCATCGCGAGCAGGTAGAGGGTGCCCATGGCGCTGGCGAGCCCCGGCTCGCCGAATCGCACCATCGTCCGGTAGATGAGCAGGCTGAGCGTCTCGGAGGCCGACTGTGGGCCGCCATTGGTCTGGATGAGGATCACGTCGAAAGCCCGCGCCGCGTCGATGCCGCGTACGACGAGCGCGACGGCGATGACCGGCCGCAGCAGCGGCAGCGTCACGCGTGTGAGGGTGTGCCAGGGCCCGCTGCCGTCGAGACGAGCGGCCTCCAGCACGTCGCCCGGAATGTTCTGCAACCCCGCGAACAGCACCAGGGCCATGAACGAGGTGGTCAGCCAGATGTCCGGCAGAGCCACCGAGAACAGCACGATGCCCGGGTCACTCAGCCAGCCGATCGCGTCGGGCCCGCCGATGACGCCGAGCCGGGTGAGCAGTTCGTTGACGATGCCGAAGTTGTCGATCAGCAGGAACCGCCAGAGCAGGCCCGCCACCACCGGGGCGATCATCAGGGGGTACAGGAACAGCGTCCGGATCCACCTTGCCCGCCTGCCGAGCGCGTTGAACAGCAAGGCCACCGCCAGCCCGAGGGTGAATTCCAGCGTGACGACGAGCGTCGTGTACAAGGCCGTACGACCGGCAGCGCCGAGAAACTCGGGCGAGGTCAGCGCCTGGCCGTAGTTGCCCAGTCCGGTGAATTCACGTGTCCCGGCCAGCGGGGCGATGTCGTACAGGCTGTCCACGACCAGCTTCACCAGCGGCCAGCCGACGAACACCGCCAGGAACACCGCCGCCGGGGCCATCAGAGCCAGCGCGAACCGGTCGTCGGTGAACCCGCGACCGGGCCGGCGGCGCCGGTGATCGCCCCTGGCCGGGGCCTCGCCGCCAAGGGGGACGGTCCTGTCCACCGTTCGGATCAATTCACTTGGCAAGGCTCTGGACCTTGCTCTTGGCGGCGGCCAGCAGGGCCGCGTAGTCGGCGTTCGGGGTGAGCGACTGCTGCAGCATCGGGATCAGCACGGTGTCCACGATCTGCTGCCACTTGGCCGTCGCCGGACGTGGCTTGGTGGCTGTCGCGTTGAGGGTCTCCAGCAGCGGCTTGAAATGTTCGTAGCCGGGCCTGTCGGCGTACTGCTCGAATGCCGACTTCCGAGCCGCCAGCCCGAGTGAGGACTCGATCGCCATCGCGTTGTTGTCATAGGCGAACTTGACGAACTCGGTGGCCAGGTCGGCTTGCTTGCCGGCCTTGGGCACTGACAGGTACCAGGGACCGGGGACGCCTGCCACGCCCGCCGCTCCTCCGATCATGGGCGCGACCCCGACCTTGCCGTGCACCGGGGAGTCCTTCGGGATGAGCGGAAATGCGTGCGCCCAGAACCGCATCATCGCCGTCTTGCCCTGGTTGAACAGGTTCTGCGCGCCCGCCCAATCAAGCTGCCCGGCACCGGGCGGGCTCACCTTGAGCTTGTTGTTCAGGTCGCTGTAGAACGTCAGCGCCTTCAGGTGCTGCTCGTTGTCGACGATGACGTGGCCGGAGGCGTCCAGGACCATGCCCGGCGACCCGGCCTGCAGCACGTGCGCGAGCCATTCGGTCTCGACGGCGCCTTTGACGTCTGTGCCGTACAGCGTGCCGCCGCGGGTGAAGAAGGCCGCCACGTCGTTGAACTGCTCCCACGTCGTGGGCGGGGCGAGCTCGCGGCCGTACTTCTTCTTGAAGGCGGCCCGTTCGCCGGAGTCCTCGAACAGGTCCTTGCGGTAGAAGAGGATCTCGGCGTTGGTCCACACGGGCATGCCGACGAACGTGCCGCCGACCTGCGCCTCGGTCACGAGGGCCGGGAACAGGTCAGCCTTGACGTCCGCCGTGAACAGCTCGGTCAAGGGGCGTACGGCCCCCGCGAACGCGGGCAGCCAGATCGCGTCCAGGGCGGCCACATCGAAACTGAGGGCGCCGGAGGACAGCTCACCGGACAACCGATTGAACAGGCCGTCGTACGGCAACTCGATGAACGTCACCTTCGCGCCGGTCTTCGTGGTGAACGCCTCGGCGACCTTCGTCAGCTCAGCTTTGCCGCCCGCCTCGACCAGGACGCTGAGGGCCTTGGCGCCGCCTGCGCCCGATCCGCTCGTCGTCCCGCCGGCGCCGCACGCCGTGGCCATTACCGCCAGGCCCGACACGCCCGTCCACCTCAACAGGTCGCGCCGGGACAGGCCTGAGTTGTGAGACATGGTGCTCTCTCCCGTCAGCCCGGGGCTCATGCGGTGCACCCCCGACCGCCGCAGAGCAAAAACGTTTGCGCAAACGTAGCTCCCTGCATCGAAGCAGGTCAAGAGGACGAGCGAAACTTCCCCGCAATCCTCCCGAAACCAGCCTCCGGCCTTGCGGAATCGATTCATCAAATGTCACCATGTCGCCGGCATGAAGGGAGGCACATGACGTTCCTGGTGATCGGCGAGAGCCTCGTCGACCTGATCGGCTCTCCTGACGCACGGCGGTTCAGCGCCGTCGCGGGAGGCAGCCCGCTCAACGTCGCGGTCGCGCTTGCCACGCTCGGGCAGCCAGTGCGATTCGCCAGCGAGATGGGCGACGACTTCTTCGGCGACCTGCTGCGGGACCATCTCGGCAGACACGGAGTCGGGCCTGCCGAGATAGTCCCGAGCGCCGCGACCAGCCTGGCCTTCGCCAGGATCGGCGAGGGCGGGTCGGCGTCCTACGACTTCCGGTTCGACTGGCGCTTCTCCGGCCCGGTCTCGCTCGACGGCGTCACCTGCCTGCACACAGGATCGCTGGCCACGCTCGTCGAGCCCGGCGCCAGGCATGTCCGGGAGGTGATGCGGGCCGCTGCCGAAGCGGGAATCGTCGTCTCCTACGACCCCAACATTCGCACCTCGCTCATCGGCGACCGGGCATCCGCACTGACGTCGGTCGAGGACTGCGTACGGCTCTCGCGACTGGTCAAGGTGAGCGCGGAGGACCTGGCCTGGCTGTATCCGGGCGAGCCGGGCCTGGACGCGGCGCGACGCTGGGCGGCGTGGCCGGGGAAGCGCCTGGTCGTGGTGACCCGGGGCGGCGACGGCGGTCGGCGATCCTCGGTGACTCGTGATCACCTGCCCCGCACCCGTCGTCGAACTTGTCGACACGGTCGGCGCGGGTGACACCTTCACCGCCGCCTACCTTGCGGTTCTCGGCGATGGCGAACTCACCGCGCAGCGAGTTCGCGACTCGTTGCGCCACGGATGCGCGACCTGGAGCTGTACAACCTGCGTGACCACGCCCGCCGCCTCATCACCACCTGCATGCGCCTTGGCAGCGAACCCGACCTCGCCGAACTCCGCCTCACCAACTGGGCCCACATGCTCGGCTTCCGCGGCCACTTCTCGACCCGCTCCCGCCACTACTCCACCACCCTCGGCGACATCCGAGCCGAACGCGAACACCACGCCCGAGACAACGACATCACCACCGGCCGCCTCCCCCTCTTCGACGAAGACAGCGTCCTCGTCATCAGCGAATGGGAGTACGCAGGCAAGGGCCACTCCCTCGGCGATCAACTCCCGGTCGCTGCCATCACTGGAGGGTGCCTATGAGTACTCTCGCCAAGCTCTGGACTGTGGAGGACGTAGCAACCTTCCTCGGTGTTCCGGTCGCCACGCTCTGCCAATGGCGGCACCACCGCACAGGCCCCAGAGGCCGCAAGATCGGCCGTCACCTGCGCTATGTGCCCGAGGACGTCATGTCCTGGGTCCAGGACCAGGAGTAGCCCATGGCCTTCGTCAAGGACCTGTGGACGAAGACCATCCGGACCCCGGACGGCAAGTCGCAGAAGGTCAAGACCGCACGCCACGGCAAGGGCAAGCGCTGGCTCGCCGTCTGGGTGGACCCCGACGGCAAGGAACGTTCGACCGCGTACGACCGCAAGGCCGACGCCGAACGCAAGATCGCCGCCATGGGCGCCGACATCGCCCGCGGCGACTACATCGACCCGAGTGCCGGCAAGGTGCTCTTCGCCGACCTCGCCGAACGGTGGCTCGCCTCACGCATCGTGGACCCCTCGACCAAGATCCGGTACGAGTACATCCACCGCCTCCACGTCGCGCCGACCTTCGCCAAGCGTCAGGTGAAGAGCATCAAGCCGTCGCAGATCCAAGCGTGGATCAGCGGCCTGAGCAGCCGCTTCGAGACCTCGACCGTACAGACGGCCTTCCTGGTCCTGCAGGGCGTCCTCGACCTGGCCGTCGCCGACGAGGCGATCAAGCGAAGTCCCGCCAAGTCGCCGATCGTTCAGGTGCCGAAGCGCACCGCGGAAGAGATCACAGCGTGGTCGGACGAACGGGTCCACGCCCTGATCGACGCTCACCCCGCCCTCTTCCGTCTGCTCCCGATGCTCGGAGCCGCATGCGGACTACGGCAGGGTGAGCTGTTCGGCCTGGCCCTCGAAGACATCGACTTCGAGGAGCGCCTTCTCCGTGTACGACGGCAAATCAAGAAGTTAGGAGCCGACCACGTCTTCGCCCTCCCGAAGAACGACCGTGAGCGGGTCGTACCGCTGCCCGACTGGGCCGCCGAGGCCATCAAGCGGCACGTCTCGACCTATCCCCCGCTGGCTTGCTCTCTGCCCTGGGAGAAGGTGGACGGCAAGCTTCGCACGCACAACTTGCTGTTCCGATGGACGGACGACCGCTTCATCAAGGCCAGGAGCTACAGCGAGACCGTGTGGAAGCCCACCCTCGTAAAGGCCGGCGTGATTCCCGGCCCCGCTAGGGACTCACGCCAACGCGCCCGCTTCGTCACCTCCCGCAAGGAAGGGCTTCACCAGCTTCGTCACTACTACGCCAGCGTCATGCTCGCCGGCGGGGTCTCGGTCAAAGAGCTTGCCGAGTATCTCGGGCATGCCGATCCCGGCTTCACCCTGCGCGTCTACGCTCACATGATGCCGGGCTCACATGATCGTGCCAGACAGGCGATCGATGACCGTCTGTTCCGCCTCCCGGGCCGTTGAAGGCGCCAAGCGTTGGGACGGCGTGGTGCGGTCGACGTCGAGGCTGCTTCCAGACGGGCTGGTCTACTGCAGACGCAACGTCTGCAGGACCTCCGCGGGTGTCAGGACCACAATGCCTACTCGGCGTTTGAGTTCTTCCCGTTTCTTAAGACGTCGTCTCATTTGGTGAGTCGGCGGTAGCAAATAAGGGCGGCGGCGATCGCGACGAAGGATGCGAAGTGGTCGGCCCGGCGTTCGTAGTGGCGGTGCAGGCGTCGGCAGCCGGCCAGCCAGGAGGATGGGTCGGCCGAGCGACGAGGTGTCAGCCGGGGCTGATCCTTTTCCGCTCGGCCTCCCGCCGAACCGGACTTGATGGTTTCCCGATCATCCGGCTCTCCAGTGACTACTGCGTGAACGGTGAAGCAGGTTGCCCGTGGATTTGGTCATGGCAGGCGGCGCAGACCACGAGGGTCTTTCGTCGCCGGTTGGCCATGGCTTTGGCCCACTGGGGCTGGAGCGGCCCGGGTGCGCCGAGGTCTTTCAGCGCGCGGACGTGGTGGACCTGAACCTCGCCCTTGTGCTGGCAGATCTCGCAGATGTCCGCCAGGAGCCGGGTGAGCAGCTCTTTGTGCGGATAGTCGACCCGGATCGGCTGGCGGTCGATGACCGTCGCCGTCTTGTGCCGATGGAGTGGTATCCCACCGAACCGTGCGACCAGTGGCTGCCTGCCAGGGCGTTCGAGGCATGCCTCGAAGCAGGTGCGCGGCCCGTGCGGTGTGGAGATCTTGGCCTTATGCTTGGCCGCCATCTTCGACACCGACGAGCGGTGCTTGCCTGCCAGGGTCTTGAGCATCGAGGTCTCCATGACCCAGCGCAGCCGGTGAAGCCGGAAGACGTCTCCGGCCAGCAGGTAGTACTGGACGATGCCCCGGTAGATGGCCCCGTAGGTTGCGACGATGGTGTAGTCGGCGCCGTTGGTCAGGGCCTTCTGCTTGGCGGGTTTGCCGTGCCGCAGGTAGGGGTTGGCTTTGGCCTTGATCACATCCAGGGGTATCCGCAGCGCGACCTGCCCGTTGACCGTCCTGCGACGTCGGGTGGTCTTGCTGCTGTTGTGCTGGATGGTGATCTCATAGCCGAGGAACCGGGCCGCGCCGGTGCGGGCGTGGGTGATCAGCGTCTTGTCCGCCGACAGTTCCAGCTTGAGTTCGTCGCGCAGGAACGTCGTCAGCCGCTGTTTGATCTCCTCGGCTTCGGCCTTGGGTCCGGTGAACCCGAGCAGATGGTCATCTGCGTATCTGCAGTAGCGCAGCCGTCGATACTCCGGATCGCCCGGGTCGGCGCTGGGCAGGCTGACCATCCGTCGCCGTAGTGTCCGAGCCTCGGCTCGGTCGCCGCGTCGGCGGGCTTTGGCCAGTTGGTTCTGCAGGTCGAGGTAGGCAGGATTGCGAGCCCTGCGTCCCCCTCGGGTGTACTCCGGAATCAGAACCGTCTCGACGAACACATCCAGCTTGTGCAGGTAGATCGAGGACAGGATCGGCGAGGCGACCCCGCCTTGAGGAGCGCCCGACAAGGTGGCTCCCCATTTCCAGTCCTCCAGGTATCCGGCCCTGAGCATGTTACGCACCAGCCGCAGGAACCGGTTGTCGTGGATCTTCTCCGACAAAATCTTGATCATCAGGTCGTGGTCCAACGACCCGAAGCAGTCGGCGATGTCTCCCTCGATGAACCAGGCCGTCCCGGTCCAGGTGTTGGCGATCTCCCGCAGCGCGGTATGACAGCCTCGCCGTGGCCGAAACCCGTGAGACCGGTCGGAGAACGTCGGCTCGTAATACGCCTCAAGCAACAGACGCACGACTTCGCCGACGAGTTTGTCCGACCAGGTCGGCAGCCCCAGCGGACGCGTCTTCCCGTTCTTTTTCGGGATATGCACCCGCCGGACCGGACGGAATCGATAGCGCTCGTGGCGCATCGCATCAATGATGCCTTCGATCTTCCGCACGGACATGCCGTCCACGGTTTCCTGCGTGACTCCGGGCGTCATCGCGCCATGGTTGGCATAGATGCGTCCGTAAGCCAAGAGATATAACTGCGGATTGAACAGTTGCCGATACAGTCCTTCACATGGCAGGCCACGCCTGCCGCGTTCACGCAGGACACCCAGCACCGTTGCGGCGCTCTGCATTACGCATACCTCCCGATCTGGTGGTGTCCGATCACCTGGCCTCCTTCGCCCATGTAGACGGCTTTTCCGCCCTCCCTGGCCGGTCGTGACTCCGGCGACTACTACGAGGCCTCCGTCGCCATAGGGCTCGCGCCCGACAGGCGATCCCGCGTTCGTCTCTGTTGCACGTGACAGCGTGACGTAGGCGTCCCACTCATCTCCTTGAACACCCTCGCTGGGCGTCGCCCCGCACTCCGGAGGTTGCATCAGCCGACAATCGAAGCCAACGCAGAGCACGGCACCGGTTTCAAAGGTCTTTCCGGCAGATGGGAACTTGCATCGACTGGAGATTAGGATTCAGGCAATCAAGCTTTCGCCATATCACGCGGGCCCCTCCGGCACCCCGTCCCAGACCTCTGGGCTCGGCCGCCGGATTTCCTGGCATGCTATTGTCCCCTTCACCTTTCGGATCCAGGTCAGCCATTCGGCCCAGAAACCTCCCTCCAAGTCCCTCCCGGCTCAGCCGGGGATACAACAGAGCGCCTCGCGGCGCACACGGTCCGCTCGACCACCCAGCGTGACGTCGTCTGCCAGGAGGCTCCGAAGACGGGCAGGGAGCTGCCGCCAGGCGCAGCCGGTGATGGCCACGTACACGATCGCCGCCAGGATCAGACGATCGTTCACCCGCCGCCGCCCGCCACCTTGGGGCCTGGTCGGCGATGGCGGAACCACTCGCTGGAATAGCTCCCATAACTCATCCGGCACCAACCGCTGTAAGAACGCTTCCACGACTCATCCACGAGCGATCTCCAAATGAGTCACGCTCTTATTAGAGCCCTAAAAAGGAGGCCGCAGACCGGCCCGAGCCCGGTTGATCGAGGACGGGAAGCAAGCACCAATTAATCGCCGACGCCACCGGCATCCCGCTCACAGCCGCCGGACGGCGGTCCGCTGAGGCGGGCGACGTTCACCTCCCGGCGGACGCGGGGGATGAAAGTTTCACGACATCTCCTCGCAACGGTGCGAACGCGTCACGGTAAGAGCCCAGGCGGCGCGCCGACGGCACCCGGGCGTCCGGGAGATTTGATCCACGTTCTTGACGCCGGGACCTTCATTGGATTGACTCCCCACTACTGTTAACCGCGAATTGATGTCGGGCGAGAATCAATGTTAGCGTTAACACTACCTAGCAGGCCCGCCGTGTCGGCGCCGTCCGATTTCGATTCCCGATCGAGAGAAGAAGGCATGATGCTTTCCGGGAGCCTGAGAAGGGCGCTCGCGGCCGGGGCGAGCACGTTGATCGCCGCCGCCTGCCTGGTTGGCGGTGGTACAGCCCAGGCCGCGACATCGCAGTCGTGTGACATCTACGCCGCGGGCGGGACGCCGTGTGTGGCGGCGCACAGCACGACCCGTGCTCTGTACGGCGCCTACAACGGCCCCCTGTACCAGGTCCGGCGGGCCTCGGACAACACGACCCGCGACATCGGCGTGCTGAGCGCGGGTGGAGTCGTCGACGCCGCCGCCCAGGACTCCTTCTGCGCCAACACGACCTGCCTCATCACCATCATCTATGACCAGTCCGGCCGCAATAACCGCCTCACCCAGGCGCCTCCCGGCTACTGGAAGGGTCCTGCCCCTGGCGGATGGGACAACCTCGCCGACGCGAAGGCGGCCCCGATCACCATCGGCGGCCAGAAGGCGTACGGCGTCCGCGTAGAGCCCGGCACCGGCTACCGCAACAACAACACCAACGGCGTCGCGACCGGCGACCAGCCCGAGGGCATCTACGCCGTCGTCGACGGCACGCACTACAACGAGTGGTGCTGCTTCGACTACGGCAACGCCCAGACGGACGGCCAGGCCGACTCCCCCGCCATCATGGAGACCGTCTACTTCGGCGCCGACAAACAGTGGGGCTACGGGGCCGGAGCCGGCCCCTGGATCATGGCCGACCTGGAGTGGGGACTGTTCTCCGGCGTGAACGCGGGCTACAACAACCTCGCGCCCATCAACCACCGCTTCGTCACCGCCATCGTCAAGGGCGAGCCGAACCACTGGGCGATCCGGGGCGGCAACGCACAGTCGGGCGGCCTGACGACCTACTTCGACGGACGGCGCCCCAACGGCTACCACCCGATGAAGAAGGAAGGCGCCATCCTGCTCGGCATCGGCGGCGACAACAGCGTCTCGGGCCGCGGCACCTTCTTCGAGGGCGTGTTGACCTCCGGTTATCCGAGCGCCGCCACCGAGGACGCCGTACAGGCCAACATCGCCGCCGCCGGCTACGCGCCAGCGGGCGGCGGCAACCCGCAGCAGGGCGTCCAGATCGTGGGCGGCCAGTCCGGCCGGTGCGTCGAGGTGCCGAACTCCAGCACTGCCAACGGCACCCAGGTGCAGTTGTGGGACTGCGGGAGCGGCACCAACCAGCGGTTCACCTACACATCGGGCAAGAGCCTGCAGGTGTACGGCAACAAGTGTCTGGACGCCTACGGGCAGGGCACCACCAACGGCACCCAGGTAATCATCTGGGACTGCAACGGCCAGGCCAACCAGCAGTGGAACGTCAACTCCAACGGCACGATCACCGGCGTGCAGTCGGGGCTGTGCCTGGACGCCAACGCGGCGGGTACCGCCAACGGCACGAAACTCATCCTGTGGTCCTGCAACGGACAGGCCAACCAGCGGTGGACCCTGCGCAGCTGATTCTGACCATCTGGTTAGACCGTGACTCATTTGGGCGCTGACAGATGGCCCGCCTTCCCGCATCCGCATGGCGATCCCGGAGCCCTTCGTCGGCCAGCAAGCCTGTCGACGAGGGCTTTCCGGCAGTATGCGAGTGTTGAACGCCTCAGGAGCGGCAACTATCGGATCTTCATAGGTCCAGGTAGCGGGCTATCCGGGGAAGCCTGCGAGCCAACTCCTGCTCATCATCGAAATCCCATTGCTCGCCGCGGGGACCACTGGAAACCAGCGGGAAATCACCGGAAACGCCACGAGCCTCCGCGGCTTCGCCAAGCCCGTCCGCCCCGTGTCCTGTCACCCGCTCGTAGGCGTCGTAGTGCACGTAGGCCAGAACTTCGAATTCCGGCTCTTCTTCCCTCATCTGCTCCGGATCCGATGGCCGGCGCTTCGTGGAGTTGGCATACGACTCCTCCAACTCCAGCAGGTGGAGCACCTCAGGAAGTTCGATCAGCCGATCGGGGCAGTCGGTGACGGACTCGAACGTCTCGCGCCCCAGACTGACGAGCCAGTTCACGAAGTACTCGAAGCCGTCGAGCGAACCGCTGCCGAACACGAACCAGTACGCCGCATACAGATCGACGGTGCAGCCGCGATTCTGAGTGATCGTCCACCAGACGTCATAGTCGATGATTTCATCGACCGGTCGACGGGAAAGCTCGCCCTCCAACCACGCGACACGCGCTTTCCTCGTGTCAGTCTCATGGCCGGAACGCTCGATCAGGTCCCAGAATTCGTCGACGTCCATGCCGCGTGATGCTGGCACTCCTTGAGCCGTCCTGTAAAGATCACGGAATAGGGACGGAACAGGCCGAGAGCGAAGATCAGCCCGGGTTTCAGCGGACCCGGCCCACCGCCCAAGAAGAGCCGGATCCCCGCACGTCAACCGCCTACTTCAAGAGCTGGCGGGCCATCACCATGCGCTGGATCTGGTTGGTGCCCTCGTAGATCTGGGTGATCTTGGCGTCGCGCATCATCCGCTCCACCGGATAGTCCCGCGTGTAGCCGTACCCCCCGAGCAGTTGGACGGCGTCCGTGGTGATCTCCATGGCCGCGTCGGAGGCCGCGCACTTGGCGGCGCTGGAGAAGAAGGTCAGCTCCTTGACCGGCGTCCCGCGCATGGCCGTCTCGGACATGCCCGCGGCCGCGTACGTGAGCTGCCGGGCCGCCTCCAGTTTCATGGCCATGTCTGCGATCATGAACTGCAGGCCCTGGAAGTCGGCGATCGGGCGGCCGAACTGGCGGCGCTCCTTGACGTAGCCGATGGCGTAGTCGAGCGCGCCCTGGGCGATGCCGAGCGCCTGGGCGGCGATGGTGACGCGGGTGTGGTCAAGGGTGGCCAGGGCGGTCTTGAAGCCGGTGCCCGGCGCGCCGATCATGCGCCAGGCGGGGACGCGGACGTCCTCCAGGATCACCTGGCGGGTGGGCGAGCCCTTGATGCCGAGCTTCTTCTCCTTGGGGCCGAAGGAGACGCCCTCATCGGACTTCTCGACGACGAAGGCGGAGATTCCGCGCGCGCCGGCCGACGGGTCCGTCACCGCCATCACGGTGTAGTACTCCGACACCCCGGCGTTGGTGATCCACATTTTGGTGCCGTTGAGGACGTAGTCGTCGCCGTCCCGGACCGCCCGGGTCTTCATCGACGCCGCGTCCGAGCCCGCCTCCGGCTCGCTCAGCGCGTACGAGAACATCGCCTCGCCGCTGGCCACCGCCGGCAGGTAGCGGGACTTCAGCTCCTCCGAGGCCGACAGCAGGAGCGGGACCGTGCCGAGCTTGTTGACGGCCGGGATCAGCGAGGACGAGGCGCACGCGCGGGCGACCTCCTCGATGACGATCACCGTGGCCAGCGCGTCCGCCCCGGCGCCCCCGTACTGCTCGGGGATGTGCACGGCGTGGAAGTCGGCCGCGACGAGGTCCTTGTAGACCTCCCAGGGGAACTCCTCGTTCTCGTCCGCGGCGGCGGCGCGCGGGGCGATCTTCTCCTCGGCGAGGGCCCTGATCGCCTCGCGGAGCATGGGGTACTCCTCCGCCACGTCGTGCAGGTGGCCGGCCAGGCTCATTCGCTTCTCCCAACTCAAGGACAGGCACTCAGTGACTCAAGATAAGGCACTCAGTGACATGACGCCAGAGCGGGTGTACGGTGAATCACCCCGACAGGCGGATGGAAGGGAGCAGATGTCCGCGAGGCGAGACGCGCGGCGGGAGCTGATGTCCGCGGCCATCAGCCTGTCGCTCGACGCCGGGTTCGACGCGACCACGGTGGACGAGATCGCCAAGGCCGCCGGAGTGGCCAGACGGACGTTCTTCCGGCACTTCCGCACGAAGGAGGACGCGATCCTCCCCGACCACGACGCGTGCCTGGGGCGGGTGACGGAGTTCCTCCAGGAGGCCTCTCCGCTGCGCTCGCCGCTCCTCGTGATCGCGGACGCCGCCGGGATCGTCCTGGACATGTACGCCGAGGACCCGGAGACGGCCGTCAAGCGGTACGAGCTGACGCGGCGGGTGCCGGCGCTGCGCGAGTGGGAGATCGCCGCCATCAGCCGCTACCAGCGGGCCTTCGTCGGCTACATGGACGGCCGCCGCGCGCAGGACGGCGGGCAGGAGTTCCGGCTGCGCCACGAGGTCGCCTCCGCCGCCGTGGTGGCCGCGCACAACCACGTGCTGCGGGGCTGGCTGCGCTCCGGCGGCCGGGGGGACGTACGCGCGCGGCTCGCGGCGGCGATCTCGGAGGTGACCAAGGCCCTCGGCCCCTGGGTGGACGGCCTCGCGGCCGAGGCCGCCGCGGACGAGGTCATGGTCGTCCTCACCACCCGCCGCACGCCGCTGTGGAAGATCGCCGAGGAGATCGAGGCCGTCACCCGCCGCCCCGACGATCCCGCTACTCGATGACCAGGTTGACGGGGATGTTGCCGCGGGTGGCGTTGGAGTAGGGGCACACCTGGTGGGTGGCCTCGACGAGCGCCCGGGCCGCCTCCGGCGCGATGGAGTCGGGCAGTTCGACCCGGAGCGTGGCGTCGAGCTGGAAGCCGCCCTTGCCGTTGGGCGACAGGCCGATCTCGGCCGTGACCGACGCGTCCGAGACGTCGAGCTTCTGCTGCGCGCCCACGAGCCGCATCGCCGAGGCGAAGCAGGCGGCGTAGCCTGCGGCGAAGAGCTGCTCGGGATTGGTGCCCTCGCCGTCGCCGCCCAGCTCCTTCTGCATGGCCAGCTTGACGTCCAGCTTCCCGTCCGAGGAGACCGCGCGGGCGTCACGGCCGGCGGAGGTGGCGATGGCGGTGTAGATGCTCATGTTCGTTGCCCTTCGTTTAGACAGACCTGTCTGTCTGCTGCTGAACCTGAGAGTAGACAGGTCTGTCTGGTATCGTCAACTCGTGAGCGCAGAAACGTTGGAGGGCCGTCGCCCCAGCCCGGCGCGCGAGCGCGTCCTCGAGACCGCGACGCGCCTGTTCTACACGGAGGGCGTCCACTCGGTCGGGATCGACCGGATCATCGCCGAGGCGGGCGTCGCCAAGGCGACCTTCTACCACCACTTCCCGGGCAAGGACGACCTCGTCCGCGCCTACGTGGTCCAGCAGACCTCGCTGCAGCGCACCCTGGTCGCGGCCCTGCGGGCCACTTCGCCGCGCGAGAAGCTGCTGGAGATCTTCGCCTACATGTGCGAGTTCGGCGCGGGCACCACCTATCGCGGCTGCCCGTTCGTCAACACGGCGGCCGAGTATCCCGACCCAGGCCACCCCGTACGGCAGGCCATCAACGAATACCGTCACTGGGTCCGCGGACTCTACCGCGACCTCCTCGCCGCCGACGGCCACGCCGACCCGGAGCGGACCGCCGACATCCTCCTGCTGCTCAGGGACGGGCTCGTGGTCGGCTTCGACCTCGAGGATCCCGCCACGGTCCGCGCCGCCGTCCAGGAGGCGCTCGCCAGGGTGCTGTGAGCCCCCGGCCGGGGGCTCACAGGCTCAGCCGGCGAGCAGGTTCGCCGTGGGGATGATCTGCCGCTGTACGGTGGGACTGGACCAGTGCAGCTGGGCGATGGCGTCGTAGCCGCTGTCGTAGAACTCCATCTTGAGGTTGTGCGCCCCGGCGCTGAGCGCGATCTGGCCGCTGTCGTCGCGCTTGGAGTGGTCCGTCCAGTTGTCCACGAGGAGCGTGCCGTCCACCCAGAGCCGCACGCCGTCGTCGCTCGTGGTGATGAACGTGTACGTCTCGGCCCGCTCGGCGATCACCTTGCCGGTCCACCGCACGCTGAACGTGTCGGCGGACACGGCCGGGTCGGGGGCGTTCGCGCCCCAGTCGAAGTCCACCGCCGGGTCGATCCGGGTCAGCTTGGGCGTGGTCAGGTCGGCGTTGTCGAAGTAGGTCGCGGACAGGCCCTGCTGGTCGATGACCAGGGTCGTGGCCGAGCGCGCGGGGAGCGTGAGCGTCGCGGAGCCGCCCGCGACGGCGGCCGTGCCGGTGCGGTGCGGGGCCCACGTGTCGGAGGTGCTCTGCCAGATCGCGGCCGTGCCCGCCGTCAGGCCGGTGAACGTGAGCTTGGTCTCCAGCGGCTGGGCGCCGACGTTGACCAGGACGACGTTCTTGGCCGCGTCCGAGGCGAACGCGTACAACTGGTCGGTGTCGGCCGTCGCCTGCACCATGGTCGTGCCGAACGGGCGGAACAGGCCCTCGCCGGTGAACATGCCGATGCCGTGGTAGATGGGCAGCGGCTCGCTGCGCTGGATGCCGCCCTCGCCCTTCGTGCTGGTCAGGCCGAGCTGGCCGTTCTTGTCGCCGTACTGGTAGGCGGCGGCTCCGGCGTGCAGGATCTGGCCCAGCGCCGCCGCGCCCCACAGCGTGTTGAAGTGGGTCAGCGTACGGTGGCCGTCGGGGTCGTCGAAGTCGGAGTTGAACTCGCCGATCTGCAGGTCGATCTTGCGGCCGAGCACGGACTCGGCCAGCGCGCCGACCTCCTTCAGGTCCGTCTCGTAGCTGCGGATGGCGGCGCCGAGGAGGTCCTCGTCGGTGATGGGGTCCTGGCCGTTGCCGTAGTCGTGGTAGTCGAGGAAGTCGACCCGGTCCCGCGAGCCCTCCAGGAACGTCCTGATGTACGACAGGTCGTTCCAGGCCGTGGCGGGGCCGCCGACGCGGACGGCGGAGTCCACGGCGTCGAGGGCGTCGGTGATCAGGTTGAAGCGCCGGCTGTACTCAGATGCTGACATTTCCGGCTTTTCCGGGGTGCAGGTGCAGTTGAGCTCGTTGCCCAGGATGAAACGCCGCACCGGCGTGCCCGAGGCGGCGAAGTGCCGGTAGAGGGCGACCGCGTCGTCCCGGTTCACCTCGGCGGTCTGGCGGCCGTCCACCTGGAGGATGACGACCGGCTCGGCGCCCAGGTCGCGGATGGCCGCGATCCAGGCGTCGCCCGTGATGGTCGTGTCGCACTTGTACCCGCCGCACACGATCGGGCTGGAGGGGTTACCCGGCTCCTGGTAGTGCAGCTCTATGCGCATCCGGCCCGCTTTGAGGTTGCGCAGGTTTTCGCGGTGCCGGGAGTCGTTCGTGATGTACGAGCCCTCGCCGTACCCGGTGATGCCGACGCCGTAGTCGCCGGCGGACAGCGTACGAACCGGCTTGGTGAAGTCCACCGAGACGGCGGCGGCAACGGCCGCCTGCGCGGGTGCCGCCACCGGCCAGATCGCCACGGCCGCGGCCAGGCCGCCCGCGAGAGCGGCGCGAAGCGCGCGGCGCGCTGATGCAGTCATCCTTCTCCTGTCACAAGATCCGTGAGAACTCGTGGATCATGACATATACGGATGACAGCCGAGTGAATGCGGGCGTGGCGGTTCATACTGGGGACGCACGGATCCCGCCGCGGAGGGGTGAGCGTGGTCACGGAGCTGGTCGCGCATGTGCGCGAGGCGTTCGGATGGGACGCCGACGTCGTGGTGTCGGCCGGGCCGCGGGGCGCGCTGGGGCAGATCTGGCGCCTGGAGGTGGGCCCGGCCCGGTACGCGCTGAAGGAGATCTTCGGCGAGCCGCCGTCGGAGGCGTTGATCGAGGCGGAGCTGGCGTTCGCGCGGCGGGCGGCCGAGGCGGGAGTGCGGCTGCCGGCCAGCCACCCCGACCGCGCGGGCCGCCACCTGCTGAGCGCCCCCGGCGGCGGGACGTGGCTGCGCCTGTACGACTGGGTGGACCTGCGGCCGGTCGATCTCGCGGCGCGGGCCACGCCGCGAGAGCTCGGGGCGCTGCTGGCGCGCCTGCACCGATGTGCTCCCGCCGCGACGGCGGAGGCCGGCGGCGGGCCGCCGGCCGCCTGGTACCACCAGGTCCCGGCCGAGCGGGACTGGGCGCGGGTGGACGCAGGTGGCGCGGACTGGGCCGGGCGGCTGGCCGACCGGCTGGCGACGCTGCCCGAGCTGTGCGCGGCGGTCGGGCCGGCCGATCCCGCCGAGCTGATCGTCTGCCACCGCGACCTGCACCCGGAGAACGTCCTGGCCGGCCCTGCCGGCGCCCTGGTGGTCGTCGACTGGGACAACCTCGGCCCGGCCGCGCCGGGGCGGGAGCTGGCCAGGGCGCTGTTCGACTGGTTCTGCGAGGGCCCGGACGCGGATCTCGACGCCATGGGGACGATGTATGAGGCTTACGTGCGCGACGGCGGGCCGGGCCGCATCACGCAGGCCGCGGACTTCTCGATGCTGCTGGCGGGCCGCCTGAACTTCCTGCTGGCCCAGACCCGCATCGCGCTCGACCCGGGAGCCGAGCGACGCCACCGGGAGTGGGCGGAACGCGAGATCGACGAGGCCCTGCGCATCCTGCCGACGCCGCGCCAGCTCGCGGACGTGCTGGCGCTGACCGCCTCCCGCTGACCCGGCGGGCGTTTGGTGTGGCTATGACCGCAATGGGTATGCCACCGGTGATTACTTACAGTAATCGCCTCACTACATGCCAGAAGAGGGCGAGCCAGATGAGAGTCGTCGTTGATCTCACCCGCTGCGAGGGCTACGGGCAGTGCGCCTTCCTCGCGCCGGATGTCTTCGCGATGCGCCGTTCCGAAGCCCTCATGTACGAGCTCCACCCGGACGACTCCAAGCGCACCCGCGTCCTGCGCGCCGCCGCGGCCTGCCCGGTCCAGGCCCTGGTGGTCGACCAGGTCCACACGCTCGGCAGGCCCGCGAAGGCCGCCCCGCCCAGGCCGGTGAACGGGAAGAGGCCCGTGGAGGTCGGCCGCATCGTCATCGTGGGCGCCTCGCTGGCCGGGCTGCGGGCGGCGGCGACACTTCGCAGGGAGGGCTACGCCGGGTCGCTGACCCTGATCAGCGCGGAGCCGTACGAGCCGTACGACCGGCCGCCGCTGTCCAAGCAGGTCCTGACCGGGCAGGTGGCCGCCGACGACACCGCGCTGCCGCGGCGGGCCGAGTTCGAGGCCGAATGGCTGCTCGGGCAGGCGGCGACCGGGCTGGACCTGGCGGCCCGGCAGGTTCGCCTCGCGGACGGCCGGAAGGTGGACTTCGACCGCCTGCTGATCGCCACGGGAGCACGCGCCCGGTCCTGGCCGAACCCGCAGGAGGCCGCCCTGGACGGGGTGTTCGTGCTGCGCACCAACGAGGACGCGGCCCGGCTGCGGGAGCGGCTGATCGCGGGCCCCGGGCGCGTGCTGATCATCGGCGCCGGCTTCACCGGGTCGGAGATCGCCTCCGTCTGCCGCGAGCTGGGGCTGGACGTCACCGTCACCGAGCGCGGGAAGGCGCCGCTGGTCGGCGCGCTGGGCGGGACGATCGGGGCGATCGCGGCGGACATGCATCGCGATCACGGCGTGGACCTGCGCTGCGGGGTCAGCGTCGAGGCGCTCGAAGGAGACCGGGACGGGCGGCTGCGCCGCGCGCGCCTGTCCGACGGCACCACGCTCGACGTGGACGTGGTGGTGGCGGCGCTGGGCGCGGAGCGCAACGTCGAATGGCTGGAGGGCTCCGGGCTGGCCGCGGGGGTGTGGGGCGTCGCCTGCGACGCGGGCTGCCGCGCGTTCGACGTCAACGCCCTGGTCACCGACAACGTCTTCGTCGCCGGCGACGTGGCGCGCTTCCCGCACCCGGTGTACGAGTACCAGTTCCTGTCCCTCGAACACTGGGGCAACGCGGTGACCCAGGCCCAGGTCGCGGCGCACAACATGATCAGCGCCGAGAGCGACCGCTGGCCGCACGTGTCCCTGCCGGTCTTCTGGTCCGCCCAGTTCGGCGTCAACATCAAGTCCGTCGGGGTGCCGACCTTCGCCGACGAGGTGGTCATCGCGCAGGGCTCGGTCGCCGAGCGCCGGTTCGTCGCCGTCTACGGCAACCGGGGCCGCATCACGGCCGCCGTCGCCTTCGACCAGGCGATGTGGCTGGACTTCTACCAGGCGCAGATCGAGCGGGCCGCGCCGTTCCCGCCCGGCCCCGGCATGGTCGGACGGCCCGACGGCATCCAGGTCATGCCGGCCGACGTACCGCAGCGGGTCTCCCCCGCCTACGGCGCGACCGTGGTGCTGACCGGCCACAACCCGGACGAGCGCCGCGTGACGCTGCAGCCCCGGCACTGAACCACACCGAGCGAGCACATCAGGGAGCCTTCATATGGCGGAGGAAGTAGCAGCGGCGAGCGTCTACGAGCGGATCCTCGACCACGCCAACCGCGCCGATCCGTACCCGCTCTACAGCGAGCTCCGCAGGACCCCGGTGGCCCGGCAGGCGGACGGCGGCTACGTGGTCAGCGGCTACCGGGAGATCGTCGCGCTGCTGCACGACCCCCGCGTGAGCTCCGACGTCCGCAACATCCCCGAGATCGCCGCCGAGCGTGAGTCGGGGACTGCGCTGCCGTCGTCCTTCATCAGACTGGACCCGCCGGACCACGACCGGATCCGCTCCATGATGATGCGGCACTTCGGGCCGCCCCACTCCCCCGGCCGGGTCGACGGCATGGCGCCCCGGATCATGCGGATCGTCACGGACCTGATCGACGGGTTCGCCGGGAAGAGGCGGGTCGACATCGTCGAGGACTTCGCCTATCCGATGCCGGTCACGGTGATCTGCGAGCTGCTGGGCGTGCCGCGCGAGGACGAGCCCCGCTTCCACCGCTGGTCGCAGGCCATCATCGAGACCGTCGACCCGACGACCGGGACCATCGGCGAGCGGGAGCGGCGGAACATGGAGATCAGGACGGAGCTGGGCGCGTACATGGAAGAGCTGGTGCAGGCCCACCGGCGGCGGCCGGGCGACGACCTGCTCTCGGCGATCGTCACCGACCCGGCCATCGACCTGCGGCTGGAGGAGCTGCTGAGCGCCGCCTCGACGCTGCTCGTCGCCGGCCACGAGACCACCGTCAACCTCGTCGCCAACGGCGTGCTCACCCTGCTGCGCAACCCCCGCGTGCTGGACCGGCTGCGCCACGAGCCCGACCTGGTCATCGGCACGGTGGAGGAGCTGCTCCGCTTCGAGCCGCCGGTGCAGCTGCTCAGCCTCCGGCGCTCCGCGCTGGCCGACATCGACATCGCGGGCACCACGATCCCGAAAGGCGCCGTCATCAGCCTCGTGCTCGCCGCCGGCAGCCGTGACCCCGCCCGTTTCCCCGATCCCGACCGCTTCGACCCCGACCGGCAGGACAACCAGCACCTCGGCTTCGGCAGCGGCATCCACTACTGCTTCGGCGCCCCGCTGGCCCGGCTGGAGACGCAGCTCGCGCTGGGCGAGCTCGCGCGGCGGCTGGTCAATCCGCGCCTGGCCGGCGACCCGCCGCCGTACCGGCCGAACCCGGGCCTGCGCGGGCCCCGGCACCTCTACGTGGAGTTCGACGACGTCCTGCCCGCGTGAGCGGTCCGCCGCCTCGCCGACGAGGTGATTCAGTCCGGGCCGTTCTCGTTGCAGACTGGCCCGATGGGGGTGCGGGTCCGGGTCGAGGGCGTCGTTCAGGGGGTGGGCTTCCGGCCGTTCGTGCACGGGCTGGCCACGCGGCTCGGGCTGGCGGGCCGGGTGGGCAACGACGCCCACGGCGTCTTCGTCGAGCTGGAGGGCGGTCGCGGCCAGATCGCGGAGTTCCTGGTACGGCTGGAGCGCGACGCGCCCCCGCTGGCCGCGATCGAGCGGGTGACCGTCGCCTCCCGTACGGTCCGTGCGGGCGGCCGGTTCGAGATCGTCGCGAGCGACCCGTCAGGGGCGTCACGCACGCTGGTCTCGCCCGACATCGCGACCTGCGCCGACTGCCTGGCGGAGCTGGCCGACCCCGCCGACCGGCGCTACCGCTACCCGTTCGTCAACTGCGTCAACTGCGGGCCGAGGCTGACGATCGTGCGGGCGATGCCGTACGACCGGCCGCTGACCACGATGGCGGGGTTCGCCATGTGCGACGGCTGCCTGGCCGAGTACCACGATCCGGCCGACCGGCGCTTCCACGCGCAGCCCATCTGCTGCCCGGCGTGCGGTCCCGCGCTCAGGCTCGCCGGCGCGGCGGGCGACCCGCTGGCCGGCGCCGTGGAGGTGCTGCGCCAGGGCGGGGTGCTGGCGGTGAAGGGGCTCGGCGGCTACCACCTGTCGGTGCCGGCCGCCGACGAGCGCGCCGCCGCCGAGCTGCGGCGGCGCAAGCGGCGCGAGGACAAGCCGTTCGCGGTCATGGTCGCCGACCTGGCCGCGGCCCGGCGGCTGTGCGAGGTGGACGAGGCCGGCGCCGCGCTCCTGACCGACCGCGCCGGGCCGGTCGTCCTGCTGCCGCGCCTCCCGGACGCGGCGGTGGCCGGGGCGGTCGCGCCGGGAAGCCGGCAGCTCGGGCTGATGCTGCCCTACACGCCGCTGCACCACCTGCTGCTCGCCGGCGTGGCCGCCCCGATCGTGCTGACCAGCGGCAACCGCTCGGACGAGCCGATCGCGTACGACGACCGCGACGCCCTGGAGCGGCTCGGCGGCATCGCGGACGCGTTCCTCACGCATGACCGGCCGATCCACCTGCGCGCCGACGACTCGGTGGTGCGGCCCTTCCGAGGGAAGGGGATGGCCGTGCGGCGCTCGCGCGGCCACGCTCCGCGCCCGTTCACGCTGGCCGGGGAGGCGCCCCGGCCGATCCTCGGCTGCGGCGCCGAGCTGAAGAACACCTTCTGCCTGGCGAAGGGCCGGCACGCGTTCGTCTCCCCGCACATCGGCGACCTGGAGGACTACGAGACCTTCCGGTCGTACGTCGAGGGCATCGAGCATTTCGCCGCGCTGTTCGACGTACGTCCCGAGGTGGTGGCCCACGACCTGCACCCGGAGTACCTGTCCACCAAGCATGCCCTGGGCCTGCCAAACGTCGAGCTGGTCGCCGTCCAGCACCACCACGCGCACATCGCCGCCTGCCTGGCCGACAACGGCGAGCACGGCCGGGTGATCGGGGTCGCGTTCGACGGGCTCGGCTACGGGCTCGACGGAACCCTGTGGGGCGGCGAGTTCCTGCTGGCCGACCTGGTCACGTTCGAGCGGGCCGGGCATCTGGCGCCCGTGTCGATGCCGGGCGGCGGCGCGGCCGTCAGGCAGCCGTGGCGGATGGCCGCCGCGTACCTGGACGGGGACGGTGAGGCGCTGGCCGTGGCGCGGCGCAACCGGCGGCGGTGGGGGCAGGTGAGCGCGCTGGCCCGGCGCGGCGGGCAGGCCGCGCCGCTGACGTCGAGCGCGGGCCGCCTGTTCGACGCCGTGGCGGCGCTGCTCGGCGTGCGCGACACCATCACCTACGAGGGGCAGGCCGCGATCGAGCTGGAGCAGCTCGCCGACCCCGCCGAGCGCGGCGGCTACCCGGCTGCCGTCTCGCGCGACGGCGGCGTGCTGGTGGCGGCCGGCTCGGACCTGGTACGGGCCGCCATGGCGGATCTGGCCGCGGGCGTCGGCGTGCCGGTCATCTCCGCCCGCTTCCACAACGGCGTGCGCGATCTCATCGTGCGCTGCTGCCTGATGCTGCGCGACGGGACGGGGCTGACGACGGTCGCCCTGTCCGGCGGTGTCTTCCAGAACCTCCTGCTGCTGCGGCGCACGGTGGACCGGCTGGGCGAGGCCGGGTTCCGGGTGCTCACCCACTCCGGCGTGCCGGCCAACGACGGCGGCATCAGCCTCGGCCAGGTGGCCGTCGCCGCCGCCCGGGACCGGCTCGGCGATCACTCCATGGGGCTCTCCGGCACGTCCCGGTGAGGCCACGGGGAGGCGCCGACCACGACCCCGTACAGCAGGTGGTCGGCCAGCAGCGCCAGGCGCTCCGGCGTGGTGCGGGGGTGGCGCGGCAGGCCGAGGGTGGGCGCGATGGCCGCCTCGAAGGCGACCCAGATCGCGACGCCGTACGCCGGTCCCGCCCAGGGGTGGCGGCGGACCGCGTGCGGCAGCAGCCCGTACAGCGCCCCTCCGGCCGTGCCGTACCCCCAGTGCGCCAGCTCCACCATCGCGGGGCGCCGCTGATGGCGCACCCGGCGGAACAAGCGCGGGATAGTGCGCTCCAGCACGGCCTCGGGCGGCACCTTCGCCACGAGGCCGATCGCCGTCGTGAACTGCCGCAGCCCGGACATCGCCATGGAGCCGATCGCTCCCCGCGCGGCGGCGCGGATCAGGACCTGCGCGGGCCGGGTGGACACGCGTTCGCGCTGCTCATCGCGGGTGCCGGTACGGGGCGGCAGAGTCTGCGTCATGGTTTACAACCTCCGTCATCACGGTATGTCCGCTACGTAGAGTCGCAGGTCGGATACCAAGCGATATGGGGGCCTAAACCTCTACACAGGCCAACAAGGGGGCTTGGGCCATGACAACCACACAAACACCGAAAGCCTTGGACGAGGTGCATATCCTGTGGACCTCGGAGGGCATGAGCTGCGACGGTGACACGGTCTCGGTCACCGCCGCCACGCTGCCGAGCCTGGAGGACGTCCTGCTCGGGCTCGTACCGGGACTGCCGAAGGTGCACCTGCACAACAAGGTGCTGGCCGCGGAGACGGGTGACGCCTTCATGGCCCCGTTCCACCGGGCCCACCAGGGGGAGCTCGGCCCGTTCATCTTCGTCGTGGAGGGTTCCATCCCGAACGAGAGGATCAACGGCGAGGGCTACTGGACGTCCATGGGCAACGACCCGGTCACCGGCGAGCCCATCACGGTCAACCAGTGGATCGACCGGCTCGCGCCCAAGGCCTGGGCCGTGGTCGCGATCGGCACCTGCGCGACGTACGGCGGCATCCACGCCATGGCCGGCAACCCGACCGGGTGCATGGGGCTGTCCGACTACCTGGGCCGCGACTTCCGCTCCGCGGGCGGGCTGCCCATCGTCAACGTGCCCGGCTGTCCCGTGCAGCCGGACAACTTCACCGAGACGCTGACCTGGCTGCTGTACCAGGCGGCGGGCCTGGCGCCGACGATCCCGCTCGACGAGATGCTCCGTCCCACCTGGCTGTTCGGCAAGACCGTGCACGAGGGCTGCGACCGGGCCGGCTACTACGAGCAGGGCGACTTCGCCCAGGACTACAACTCGCCCAAGTGCCTCGTGCGCGTCGGCTGCTGGGGTCCGGTGGTCAACTGCAACGTCACCAAGCGCGGCTGGATGGACGGCGTCGGCGGCTGCCCGAACGTGGGCGGCATCTGCATCGCCTGCACCATGCCCGGCTTCCCCGACAAGTTCATGCCCTTCATGGACGAGCCTCCGGGAGCGTCCGTCTCGGCCGCGATGAGCGGCGCGTACGGCGCGATGATCCGCAGGCTTCGCGCGATCACCAACAAGGCAGCGAACAAGGAGCCGAAGTGGCGCCACAACCGCCGCAGGCTGACGAGCGGGTTCGACCCGCGCTGGGGAAACGGTTGAGAGGGAGAGCGGCGAGGTGGCAATCCGTACGGCGGGTGAGAAGAAGCTCAAGGGCGAGGCCCGCGAGCTGGTGGAGATGTCCTGGGACCCGATCACCAGGATCATCGGGAACCTGGGCATCTACACGAAGATAGATTTCAAGAACCGCGAGGTCGTCGAGTGCAAGAGCACGTCGTCGCTGTTCCGCGGCTACAGCGTGTTCATGAGGGGCAAGGACCCGCGCGACGCCCACTTCATCACCAGCCGCATCTGCGGCATCTGCGGCGACAACCACGCGGTCTGCTCGATCTACGCGCAGAACATGGCGTACGGCATCAAGACCCCGCCACTGGGTGAGTGGATCGTCAACCTGGGCGAAGCCGCCGAGTACATGTTCGACCACACGCTCTTCCAGGACAATCTCGTCTTCGTCGACTACTGCGAGCAGATGGTCAAGGAGACGAACCCGAGCCTGCTGCGCCGGGCCGAGACGACCCAGGCGCCCAACTCCGGGATCCACGGCTACCGGACGATCGCCGACATCATGCGCGCCTGCAACCCGTTCAGCGGTGACCTCTACCGCGAGGCGCTGCAGGTCAGCCGGATCACCAGGGAGATGTGCTGCCTGATGGAGGGCCGGCACGTGCACCCGTCCACGCTGTATCCCGGCGGCGTGGGCACCGTGGCCACCCCGCAGGTGTTCACCGACTACATGGTGCGGCTGCTCAAGGTCCTCGACTTCGTCAAGAAGTCCGTCCCGATGAACGACGACCTCTTCGACTTCTTCTACGAGGCGATGCCCGGCTACGAGGAGGTCGGCCGCCGGCGCGTGATGCTCGGCTGCTGGGGCGCGTTCCAGGACCCGGCGGTGGTCGACTACGACTACCGGACCATGAACGAGTGGGGCCGGCGGATGTTCGTCACGCCGGGCATCGTGGTGGACGGCAAGCTGGTCACGACGAACCTGGTGGACATCAACCTCGGCATCAGGATCCTGCTGGGCAGCTCCTACTACGACGACTGGCAGGCCGAGGAGACGTTCGTCACCCACGACCCGCTGGGCAACCCGGTGGACCAGCGCCACCCGTGGAACCAGACGACCCTGCCCAAGCCGCAGAAGCGCGACCTGGAGAACGGCAACTACAGCTGGGTGATGAGCCCCCGCTGGTACGACAGGAGCACCGGCGACCACCTGGCGCTCGACACCGGCGGCGGCCCGCTGGCCCGGCTGTGGACCACGGCGCTGGCCGCGCTCGTCGACACCGGCACGGTGCGGGCCACCGGCCAGAGCGTGGAGATCAACCTGCCCAAGAGCGCCTCCTTCCCGGAGACGCGGCTGGAGTGGCGGATCCCGCGCTGGGCGAACACCATCGAGCGCAACCGCGCCCGCGTCTACTTCGTGGCGTACGCGGCGGCGATGGCCGTCCACTTCTTCGAGCAGGCGATGGGCGAGGTCAGGGCCGGGCGCACGCAGGTGTTCACCGACTTCGACGTGCCGGACGAGGCGATCGGCGTCGGCTTCCACGAGGCGGTGCGCGGCGTGCTGTCGCACCACGTGGTGATCCGCGACGGGAAGATCGCCAACTACCACCCGTACCCGCCGACGCCGTGGAACGCCAGCCCGCGCGACAGGTACGGCACGCCGGGCCCGTACGAGGACGCGGTGCAGGGGCTGCCGATCTTCGAGGAGAACGGCGCCGACTCGTTCAAGGGCATCGACATCATGCGTACCGTGCGCAGCTTCGACCCGTGCCTGCCCTGCGGGGTGCACATGTACCTCGGCGGCGGCAAGGTGCTCAAGCAGGTGCACTCGCCCACCTTCGGCGCGAGCGTCTCCGGCTGATGAACGAGCGCGTCCGCAGGATCGAATCCCTGCTCGACAAGGCCGACGCGGCCGCCACGGAGCTCGTCGCGGAGGTGCTCGGCCTGTACGGCGAGGGCCTGGCGCGGGTCATGACGCTCGTGGGCGAGGAGGCGGCGGCGCGCCTGGGCGCCGACGAGCTGGTCTCGCCCCTGCTCCTGCTGCACGATCTGCACCCGCTGGACACGCGGACCCGGGTGGAGCGGGCGCTGGCCGGCGCAGGCGACCTGCTCTCCGTCGAAGGCGACCTGGTACGGCTGCGCGTACGCCCGTCCGGCTGCCGCTCCTCGTCGGCCGGGGCGGCCTCGGCCCTCCGGGACGCGGTGCGCGAGGCTGCCCCGGAGATCGAGCGGGTCGAGATCGAGGTCGCGGACGCGGCCCTGATCCCGGTCGAGAGCCTGAGCGTCCGCCCCGCCTCGCGGGCGCCGGTGCCATGACGGGCCTGCTGCGCCGGCTCGCCGCGCAGTCGGTCGAGCCTGCTCGGCGGGAACGGCGGACCCAGCGCTGCGAGCTGTGCGCCGAGCCGCTGCCGGCCGTCCACCGCCACCTGCTGGAGCTGGCCGGGCGCGAGCTGCGCTGCGCGTGCCGCGCCTGCCAGGTGCTGTTCGACCACGCGGCGGCCGGCGGCGGGCACTACCGGCTGGTGCCCGAGCGCCGCTGGCGGCTGAACGGCTTCCGCCTGGACGAGGGCGCCTGGGCCCGCCTGCGGGCGCCGGTGCGCACGGTGTTCCTGATCCACGACTCGGACACCGGTGACCCGGTCCTGTACTACCCGAGCCCGGCCGGTGCGGTGCAGGCGCCCGCCGACCGGACCGCCTGGGAGCTGCTGCGACGCGACAACCCCGTGCTGCGGCAGCTGGAGCCGGACGTCGAGGCCCTGCTCGTCGACCGCGAGGCCTGGATCGTGCCGGTGGACGACTGCTACGCGCTCGTCGGAGCCATCCGCGCGCACTGGCGGGGCCTGACGGGCGGCAAGGACGTACGCGAGCACATCACCCGATTCTTCACCGACCTCGGCGGCCGGTCCGTCACCGTGCCGGCCGCCGGCAGCGACAGGAGTCCAGCATGAAAAAGAAGTCGACGATCAGGACCGGGCGGCGCGACGTGCGTCCCGACGCCCCCTCCCACGTCAAGGGCGTGGCCGAGGGCAACGCGGCGGGCAGCTACGACAAGCAGAAGGGCCACCTGCCCGACGGCCGCTCCACGGCCAGGCGCTCGACCGGCGTCAACCCGCGCATGCACGACCCGATCGACCCCGACATGCCCAACCTGTCACCCGCGTGAAGCCGCCGACATCAATGGCGACCTCAATGGCCACGCCACCGGCCCTGCGGATCGAGGTGCGCGACGTCGAGCCCGCCACGCCCGCCGTCGCGCCCGCTCTGTGTTTCCGGCTCGACCTGCGTGCGGACGCTCCGGTCCAGGCGCTCACGCTGGCCACGCAGATCCGCATCGACGCCACCGCACGCGGCTACGACGAGCCCGCGCCGCAGCGGCTCAAGGAGCTGTTCGGCCCGCCGGAGGAGTGGGGACGCAACCTGTCCAGCCTGCTGTGGACGCAGACCGTCACCCACGTCCCGGCCTTCACCGGCGGCACGACCACGCCGGTCACGGTCGCGTGCACCTACGACTTCGACGTGGCCGCGGCCAAATACCTGCACGGCCTGCCGGACGGCGAGGTGCCGCTGCGGTTCCTGTTCACCGGGACGGTGTTCTACCTCGACGACGGCCGCCTGCAGGCGGCCTGCCTGCCGTGGGACACCGAGGCGGACTTCCGCATGCCGGTGGAGGTGTGGAAGGACCTCATGGACCGCCACTTCCCGGACACCGCCTGGATCCGGCTGGAGCGCGGCACGTTCGACCGCCTGTACGCGCACCGGGTCCGGCACACCCTGCTCGGCTGGGACGACGCGGTGCGGTCGCTGCTGGAGACGGGCGGAGGCTGATCCCACATGGACCCTGTCAGGCAGATCGCGCAGGCCGTGCTTTACGAGGGCTACCTGCTGTGGCCGTACCGGGAGTCGTCGCTGAAGAACCGGCACCGCTGGACGATCGGTGGCGTCCACCCCGAGGCGTACGGGCGGGCCAATGACGGCAACCCGTGGCTGATGCGTACCGAGTGCCTGCTCGAAGCCGGGCCCCGCGACCTCGTCGACGTGTCCGTGCGCTTCCTGCACGTCGTCACCCGGCTGCGCGCCGGGGAGCCGGAGGCGACCGGCACCGGCATCTTCGAGGAAGCGCAGGAGCGTGAGGTGAGCATGCCGGGCCTGGTCCTGGAGGATCTGCTGCACGGCCCGCTCATCGAGAAGATCGACATCCCGGCCCGGCAGCAGTCTCCGGAAGGCGGCTGGCGGGAGTTGTGCGGCCGGATCGAGGCGAGCGCGCGACGGCTGCGCCCGGACCTGTTCCGGATCACGGTCGAGGTGGTCAACACCACGCCCTGGCCCGGAGGCGGCCGCGAGGAGGCCATGCGGCGCACGCTGGTCTCCGCGCACACCGTGCTGCGCGCGCCGCGGGCCCGGTTCGTCTCCCTCATGGACCCGCCGCAGGATCTGCTGGCGGAGGCTGCGGCCTGCGACAACGCCGGCGTCTGGCCGGTGCTCGCCGGGCCGGAGGGCGACCGGCACACCGTGCTGTCCGCGCCGATCATCCTCTACGACCACCCGCGGATCGCGCCGGAGAGCCCCGGCGACCTCTTCGACGCGACCGAGATCGACCAGCTCCTCACGCTGAGCGTGCTCGCCCTCAGCGACCGCGAACGGGAGGAGATCCGCCACGGGGACCCGCGCGCCCGCGCGATCCTCGACCGCTGCGACTCCCTCACACCCGACGAGCTGATGCGGTTGCACGGCATCATGCGCAGGACGGAGCCACACGAATGACTGGATTCTGGACCCGGATGGAGGGCCGCGGCCCCGCCGAGGTCGTCATCGCCGGCGTGCAGGTCGGGCCGGGCAGCCGGGTACGGCTGCGGCCCCGCGCGCAGGCCGACGTCTTCGACCTCGTGCTCGACGGCCGCGTGGCCGTCGTGGAGAGCGTGGAGCAGGACGACGAGGGCGCCTTCCACCTCGCGGTCACGCTCGACGACGATCCCGGGCGCGACCTTGGCGAGGCCCGGCTGCCCGGGCACCGGTTCTTCTACTCCCCCGAGGAGATCGAGCCTCTCGGGGAGCAGGACGGCCGCCCGGAACCCGGCCGCGTCCTGGTGGCCGGGATCGGCAACGTGTTCCTGGGGGACGACGGGTTCGGCGTCGAGGTGGCCCGCCACCTGGCCGGGCAGGCGGGCGTCGCGGGCATGGAAGTCGTCGACTTCGGCATCCGCGGCATGGACCTGGCCTACGCCCTGCAACGGGACTACACGGGCGTGGTCTTCGTGGACGCGGCCCGGCGTGGGCTGGCTCCCGGCACGCTCACCGTCCTCGAGCCCGAGCTGCCGGACGGGGAGGACGCCTCGGTGGAGACGCACGGCATGGACCCGGTCCGGGTCCTGCGGCTGGCCCGGCAGCTCGGCCGGCTCCCCGCGCGGGTGCGGGTCGTCTGCTGCGAGCCGGCGTCGGTCGAGGAGGACCCGTTCGAGCTGAGCGCGCCGGTACGCGCGATGGTCGGCGAGGCGGCCGGCCTAGTGAAGTCCCTGGTTATGGAAATGATTGCGGAAAGTGCCACTCCGGACGCCCGCGATCCGGCACCCACGGTGAGGTGATGTGAGATGTGGAAGTCGCGCACGGTGAAGCTGGTCGTGCTCTGCGGGATGGCGCTGGTCGTCATCCGCATGTGGCCGGACATCCGGCGATACATCAAGATGGAGCGAATGTAGGGGCAGCATGCATGAGATCGGGATGTGCGAGGGGCTCGTCGAGCTGATCGAGCAGCAGGCGGGAGGCAGGACGGTCGCGGCCGCCCGGGTACGCGTCGGCGCCCGGCACGCCGTCGTCGACGAGGCCTTCGGGCAGGCGTTCACGCTGGCCGCGGCCGGCACGACCGTTCAGGACGCGGTGGTGGAGCTCGTCATCACGCCGATGACGGTCGGCTGCCGCAACTGCGGCGAACACTCCGAGTCGGTGGACACGCTGGCGGCCTGCCCGGGTTGCGGCGACGATGGCGTCGACATCAGCGGCGGCGACGAGCTGGTCCTGGAGTCGCTCACCTTCGCCGCGTCAGGCGCTTCCGACGGGGAGGTGCCCGGTGTGCCTTGGCATTCCAGGTGAGCTCGTCGAGCGCCTCCCCGAACACGAGGACCTCGCCGTGGTGGACGTCAGCGGCGTGCGCCGTCGCATCAACGTGGGCCTGCTCGCCGACGAGGCGCTCGGGCCCGGCGACTGGGTGCTCGTGCACGTCGGGTTCGCGCTGTCCAAGATCTCCGAGCTGGAGGCGCAGGCGGTGCTCGACTACCTCAACGGGCTCGGGCAGCCGTACGAGGACGAACTCGACGCGCTGCGCACCTCGGACATCGCCTAGGAAGGACCTGTGATGCGGTTCGTCGATGAGTACCGCGACGCGGGCACGGCGCGGGCGCTGGCCGCTCAGATCGCCGCCCGCTGCCGGCCGGGGCGCCGATACACGTTCATGGAGGTGTGCGGGGGTCACACGCACACCATCTACAAGCACGGACTGGAGGACCACCTGCCGGCCGAGGTCAACCTCGTGCACGGCCCCGGCTGCCCGGTCTGCGTGATCCCGATGGGCAGGGTGGACGATGCCATCCACATCGCCCGCCAACCGGACGTGATCATGACGTCGTTCGGCGACATGATGCGGGTACCCGGCGGGGCGGGCTCGTTCCTGGACGCCAAGGCGGCGGGGGCCGACATCCGGATGGTGTACTCGCCGCTGGACGCGCTCAAGATCGCGCGGGCCAACCCGGACCGCAGGGTCGTCTTCATGGCCATCGGCTTCGAGACCACGGCGCCGTCCACGGCCATGACCGTGCTGCGCGCGGAGGCCGAGGGGCTGGCCAACTTCTCCGTCTTCTGCAACCACGTCATGATCATCCCGGCGATCAAGGCCATCCTCGACTCGCCGGACCTGCGGCTCGACGGGTTCATCGGGCCGGGCCACGTGTCGGCGGTGATCGGCTGCCAGCCGTACGAGTTCATCGCCCGCGACTACGGCAAGCCGCTGGTGGTCGCCGGGTTCGAGCCGCTGGACATCCTCGACTCGGTCCACCGCCTCCTGACGCAGCTCGCCGAGGGCCGCTGCGAGGTGGAGAACCAGTACGCCCGCGTGGTGCCGTGGCAGGGCAACCGCATCGCGCTGTCGGCCATGGGCCGGGTGATGCGGCTGCGGCCGCACTTCGAGTGGCGCGGGCTCGGGTTCATCGCGCACTCCGCCCTCGCCATGGCGGACGAGTACGCCCGCTTCGACGCCGAACGGGTCTTCGACCTGCCCGGCGTGCGCGTCGCCGACCCGCGGTCGTGCCAGTGCGGCGAGGTGCTCAAGGGCGTGCTCAAGCCGTGGGAGTGCAAGGTGTTCGGCACCGCGTGCACCCCGGAGACGCCGATCGGCACCTGCATGGTCTCCTCCGAGGGCGCGTGTGCCGCGTACTACAACTTCGGGCGCTTCAGCCGGGAGGAGATGCGCTCGACGGCCGCCGGCGAGCCGCTGGCGGAGGAGGCGAGCCGGACATGAACCGCGAACAGCAGGTGCTCGCCCGCATCGAGCGGATCCGGCGGCGCAAGCCGGTCGTCAGGGAGGAGCGGATCACGCTCGCCCACGGCGCCGGCGGCAAGGCCACCCACACCCTGATCGAGGCCGTTTTCCTGGAGGCGTTCCGCAACCCGCTGCTCGCGCCGCTGGACGACGGCGCGCTGCTGCGGGTGGGCGGCGAGCGGCTGGCCTTCACCACCGACTCCTTCGTGGTCTCGCCGCTGTTCTTCCCCGGCGGGGACATCGGCGACCTGGCCGTCAACGGCACCGTGAACGACCTGGCCATGTGCGGGGCCCGGCCGGCCCACCTGTCGGCCGGCTTCGTCCTGGAGGAGGGCTTCCCCGTCGCCGACCTGCGGCGCATCACCGACTCGATGGCCGCCGCCGCGGCGGCGGCCGACGTCACGATCGTGACCGGCGACACCAAGGTGGTCCAGCGCGGCAAGGCCGACGGCTGCTTCATCACCACGGCCGGGGTCGGGCTCGTCGAGCAGCCGGTCACGCTGTCGGCCTCGCACGCGCGGCCGGGAGACGCGGTCCTCGTCTCGGGCCCGATCGGGGAGCACGGCGCCGCCATCATGCTGGCCAGGGACGACTTCGGCATCGAAGCGCCGATCGCCTCCGACACGGCTCCGCTGCACGCCATCGTCGCCGAGCTGCTGGCCGCGATGCCGCAGCACGTCCGTACGCTGAGGGACGCCACCCGGGGAGGGGTGGCCACCGTCGTCAACGAGGTGGCCAACGCGTCGGAGGTGGCCGTCGTCCTGCGGGAGGACGACATCCCGGTGCGGCCGGAGGTCACCGGCGTGTGCGAGCTGCTCGGCCTCGACCCTCTCTATGTGGCCTGCGAGGGCCGTTTCGTCACGGTGGTCGACGGCGAGCACGCCGGGCGGGCCCTCGAGGTGCTGCGCTCCCACCCGCTGGGCGCCGAGGCCGCGATCATCGGAACCGTCGCGGCGGCACCGGCCGGGCTGGTCCTGCTCCGCACCACTTTCGGCGGCACCCGGGTGGTCGACGTCCTGGTGGGCGACCCGCTGCCCCGCATCTGCTGAGCTCGGTCGGCGGGCGGCCCGTCCACCCCGCACCTGCTGAGCTCCGGTCGGCGGGCGGCCCGTCTACCCTGCGGCGGCTGAAACCAGCTCGGCCAGCACGTGGTAGAGGGTCGCCTGCGCCTCCTGGATGCGGTGCACCGACGACGAAGGGACCACGAACAGGTGCTCGGCCAGCCCTTCCTCGGCCATGCGGCCGCCTCCGGAGCCGGCGAACCCGATGGTCACCATCCGCAGGCTCGCGGCCCGCTCCAGGCCGCGCAGCACGTTGGCCGAACCGCCGCTGGTGGACAGGGCGCAGGCGATGTCGCCCTCGCCGCCGAGCGCGGCGAGCTGGCGGGCGAACACCACCTCGAAGCCGACGTCGTTGCCGAGCGCCGTCACGAGCGCCGTGTCGGCCGCCAGCGACACCGCGGGCAGGCCGCGCCCGGTGAACAGGTCCGCCACCGACTGCGCGTCGGTGCTGCTGCCGCCGTTCCCGAACGTGAACAGCCGCCCGCCGCGGCGGAAGGCGGCGGCCAGCGCGGCCGAGCACGCCACCAGCGGGCCCTCCAACTCGTCCAGCACCCGCCGCCGCAGCTCCAGGCTCTCGCGGGCCTTCTCGGCGGTGGACGCCAGCGCGTCGAGCGGGTCGCGCCGCAGGAACGGGTAGAGCGTCTCGGTCATCGGTCGTCCCTTCCG
The DNA here is from genome assembly GCF_043496855.1 of Nonomuraea sp. JJY05. Classification (NCBI taxonomy): domain Bacteria; kingdom Bacillati; phylum Actinomycetota; class Actinomycetes; order Streptosporangiales; family Streptosporangiaceae; genus Nonomuraea; species Nonomuraea sp. JJY05. The sequence continues at coordinate 1,529 of NZ_JBIEIS010000041.1, read as the reverse complement.
AGCACGGCGATCGCCTCGCCCGCGTGCACCAGTACGGTGTCCCCGACCCGCGCCTGCACCAGCGCCACGCTGATCTCCTCGGTCCCCGCGCCGGTGTCGGCCCGCGCCAGCCCGTCGGGCAGCAGCCCCACGACCCGCACGGCCACGGCCACATCGCCGCACGTCACGCAGGAGTCGCAGACCTCCTCGTCACTCATGTGGGGCACTCCGATTCCTGGAACACGTGGACCAGCTCCCACAGCAGGTGGTACATCGTGATGTGGATCTCCCTCGCGACCAGCGGATCCGCGCTCCGCGCGGTCAGCACGTGCTCCGCCTGCGCGCACGCCTCGTCCGCCGTCAGGGCGACGGTCAGCATGCCGAGCGCGCGGGCGGCGGCCAGGTCGCCGTCGAGCGGCCGGATCCCCACGGCGATGTCCTGGGAGCGTCCCAGCACCGGCAGCGAGGAGGGCTCGGCGCCCAGGCTGAGCGCCGGAAGCGCACGCTTGCCCACGATCACCGGGTGGGTGAACTCCACGGCCACGTGCGCCGCGTCCGAGGCGGCCTCGCCCCGGCCGAAAGCCAGCAGCCTGCCTCCGCGCCGGAACCGGCCGGACATGGCGGCCGCCGCCGCGACGACCGCGCCGACGTCTTCCACCAGCGCCGTTCCGGCGGCCTCACGGACCCGATCGAGCACTTCGGCATCCCGTCTTCCTGCGCTGCACGACATCGCCCATTCCACCGTGGTCCGGTACGAACGGCGCGGCTTTCCCCGCCACCGATTCGGCAAGGTCCCGGCAAGATTCGCCCACCCGAACGGCCCGCCGAGGCTCTACACTCACCGATCATGACTCAAGTGGACGAGCAGGGCCGCCCCGAGCCTCCTCTCGCGGCCGACGAGACCGCGACCCTCCTGGGCTTCCTCGACTACCAGCGCGCGACCTTCGCGTGGAAGTGCTCGGGCCTGGACGCGGCCGGGCTGAAGGCGACCGTCGGCGTGTCGTCGATGACGCTGGGCGGGATGCTCAAGCACCTGGCCTACGTCGAGAGCTACTGGTTCATCCGGTCGCTGCGCGGCGGAGAGTGGCCGCCCCCGTGGGACGCGGTGGACTGGAAGTCCGACCGCGACTGGGACTGGCGTTCGGCCGCCGACGACTCCCCCGAACAGCTCTTCGCGCTCTGGCAGGAGGCGGTGTCCCGCTCGCGGTCGGTGGTGACGGAGGCGCTGGCCGGCGGCGACCTCGGCCAACCGGCCAAGCTCAGCTGGGCCGACGGCCAGACGCCCGGCCTGCGGTGGATCCTGTGCCACATGATCGAGGAGTACGCGCGCCACAACGGCCACGCCGACCTCATCCGGGAGTCGGTGGACGGGCTGACCGGGGAGTAGCCGCCGGTCCTCGAATATTGTCGGTGAGCTGCTCTAGCCTCAACGCCGTTCAGTTAGGGCTGGGGTAGCAGCGTCAAGGGCTGGCCGGGATCATGTTGATGCTGATGGTGGCTTTGTAGGTGGTCCGGTCGATGGCGGGTCCGCGGGCGTTGTATTTGGAGAT
>NZ_JBIEIS010000040.1:0-124888 GCF_043496855.1 Nonomuraea sp. JJY05 | reverse complement strand
GCCTCCGACCAGCTCGCCCTCGCCTTCGGGCAGGTCGAACGGGATGCGCGCGGCCTCGCCGAACATGCAGATCACGTAGATCAGGAACGACGGGATCAGCAGGAACACGAACCAGGTCTGCCCCTGCGCCTTGACGATCTCCGAGGTGGACAGCGTCCCGGCGAACAGGAAGATGGCCACGAACGACAGGCCCATGGCGATCTCGTACGAGACCACCTGCGCCGCCGACCGAAGACCGCCCAGCAGCGCGTACGGCGAGCGCGACGACCATCCGGCCAGCACCACGCCGTAGACCGACACCGCGCCCATGGCGAGCATGAACAGCACCGCCACCGGCAGGTCGACCAGCTGCAGCGGCGTCTGCACGCCGAACAGGTTGACCATCCCCGCGAAAGGCACGATGGAGAAGGCCAGGAACGCCGGGATCACCATGATGACCGGGGCCAGCAGGTAGAGCACCTTGTCGACGGTCCGCGGGAAGAGGTCTTCCTTCAGACCCATCTTCAGGCCGTCGGCCACCGATTGCAGGAGGCCGAACTTGCCGGCCCGGTTGGGGCCGTACCGGTTCTGCATCCTGGAGATCAGCTTGCGCTCGAACCAGACGCCGAACAGGATGCCCAGCATCAGGAAGGCGAACAGCAGCACGGCCTTGATGATCGTGATCCACAGCGGGTCCTTGCCGAAGTCGGCGAGGGTGGGATCGGCCGCGAGAACGTGGGTCATGAGGCGCTCCCGATGGTGACGATGTCGCCGGCCACCGCGTGCAGGTCACGGGTGACCGAGCAGCCGCCGGAGTTCGCAGGCACCCAGACGACCCGGTCCGGCAGATCGGCGACGCGCACGGGCAGGGTGACGCTGTCGCCCACGACGAGCTTGTCGCCGTCCGCGACCCCGAGCTCGGCCGCCGTGCCCTCGGACACCAGCGCCTCGGCGGCGCGGGCGGTGCCCGCCAGGTACGGCTCGCCGTCCTGCAGCCTGCCCTCGTCGAGCAGCAGGTGCCAGGTCGCCAGCAGCGCCTCGCCGGTCGCCGGGGCGACCTGGGCGCGGGTGGCGGTGTGCGGGGCGGTGACGCGGCTGCCGCGCCAGGCGCCCAGGCCGGACAGCTCCCGCCTGGCGGCCTTGGCGTCCGGCAGGCCCAGGTGGACGTCCAGGCGGTCGGCCAGGTTGCCGATCACGGCCAGGTCGCTCTGCAGGCCGGGCACCCTCAGCGGCGCCTCGAACGAGCGGCCCCTGCCCTCCCAGTTGACGAACGTGCCGCCCTTCTCCTGCACCGCGGCGACGGGCAGGACCACGTCGGCGCGGTCGGTGACGGCGCTGGCGCGGATCTCCAGGCTGACGATGAACGGCGTGTGCTCGAGCGCGTCGAGCGCCGCCGCCGGGTCGGCCAGGTCGTAGGGGTCGACGCCGGCCACGACCAGCGCGTCCAGCTCACCGGCGCGGGCGGCCTCCAGGATGCCCGTCGTGTCGCGGCCGGGAGTGGCGGGCAGCGAGGCCACGTTCCACGCCCTGGCGACCTCGGCCCTGGCGCTCTCGTCGTCGACCGGGCGGCCGATCGGCAGCAGGTTGGGCAGCGCGCCGGCCTCGACCGCGCCGCGCTCACCGGCCCTGCGCGGCACCCAGGCGAGCCTGGCGCCGGAGGCGTTGGCGAGCCGCACCACGGCGGACAGAGCGCCGGGCACGGTGGCCAGGCGCTCGCCGGCGAGCACGATCGTGCCCTCGGCCAGCGTGCCGACCAGGTCGCCGATCGCGTCGGCCTCGGCGCCGGGCGCGGTGCGGATGAGCGTGCCGCCCATCTTGACCAGGCCGGGCGAGGCGAACGGGGCGATCGAGGTGACCTTGAGGCCCTTCTTCTGCCACGCCTTGCGCAGGCGCAGGAAGACGATCGGCGACTCCTCCTCGGGCTCGAACCCGACGAGCAGCACGTGGGGGGCGTTCTCGAGGTCGGTGTAGCTGATCTCGATGCCCTTGCCGGCCACCGCGTGGGCCAGGAACTGCGCCTCCTCGGCGGAGTGCGGCCGGGCGCGGAAGTCGATGTCGTTGGTGGCCAGGGCCAGGCGGGCGAACTTGGCGTACGCGTAGGAGTCCTCGACCGTGACCCGGCCGCCGACCAGCACGCCGGCCTTGCCACGGGCCTTCGCCAGGCCCTCGGCGGCCACCGTCAGCGCCTCCGGCCACGAGGCGGGCACGAGCACGCCCTCCTCGTTGCGGACCAGCGGCGTCTTCAGCCGGTCGGGCTGCTGGGCGTAGGTGAAGGCCCAGCGGCCCTTGTCGCAGTTCCACTCCTCGTTGACCTGCGGGTCGTTGCCGGCCAGGCGGCGGGTGACCCGGCCGCGCCGGTGGTCGGTGCGCTGGGCGCAGCCGGCGGCGCAGTGCTCGCACGCGCTCGGCGTGGAGACCAGGTCGAACGGGCGGGCCCGGAACCGGTAGGCGGCGCCGGTCAGCGCGCCGACCGGGCAGATCTGCACCGTGTTGCCGGAGAAGTAGGAGTTGAACGGCTTGCCCTCGGCGGTGCGCACCTGCTCCTTGGCCCCGCGCTCGAAGAACTCGATGAGCGGGTCACCGGCGATCTGGTCGGAGAAGCGGATGCACCGGGCGCACTGGACGCAGCGCTCGCGGTCGAGCAGCACCTGCGTCGACAGCGGCAGCGGCTTGGGGAAGGTCCGCTTCTGCTCCTGGAACCTGGACTCGCCCTGGCCGTTGGACATGGCCTGGTTCTGCAGGGGGCACTCGCCGCCCTTGTCGCAGACCGGGCAGTCGAGCGGGTGGTTCATCAGCAGCAGCTCCATGGCCCCGCGCTGCGCCTTCTCGGCGACCGGCGAGGTGAGCTGCGTCTGCACGACCATGCCCTCGGCGACCTCGATCGCGCACGACGGCTGCGGCTTGGGGAAGCCGCGGCCGTTGCCCGCGTCGGGGATGTCGACCAGGCACTGGCGGCAGTTGGCCGCCGGGTCGAGCAGCGGGTGGTCGCAGAACCTGGGGATCTGGATGCCCAGGAGCTCGGCGGCCCTGATGATCAAGGTGCCCTTGGGCACGCTGACCTGGAACCCGTCGATGGTCAGGGTCACCAGGTTCGTCTCGGTCTCTACGACTGTCACTGCTCACCCCAGAGAGTGGACTTCTTCGGGTCGAACGGACAGCCGCCGATCTCGAAGTGCTTGAGGTACTCCTCGCGGAAGTACTTCACCGAGGAGTGGATCGGGCTGGTGGCGCCGTCGCCCAGAGCGCAGAACGAACGCCCGAGGATGTTGTCCGCGATGTCGGTGATCGTGGCCAGGTCGTCCTCGGTGCCCTGGCCCTTCTCCAGGCGCTTGAGCACCTGCTTGAGCCAGTACGTGCCCTCGCGGCAGGGCGTGCACTTGCCGCAGGACTCGTGGGCGTAGAACTCGGTCCAGCGCAGCACCGTGCGGACCACGCAGGTGGTCTCGTCGAAGATCTGCAGGGCGCGGGTGCCGAGCATGGAGCCCTTGGCGCCGACCGCCTCGAAGTCGAGCGGCACGTCGAGGTGCTCGTCGGTGAAGATCGGCGTGGAGGAGCCGCCCGGGGTCCAGAACTTGATCTGGTGGCCGGCCCTGATGCCGCCCGCCATGTCGAGGAGCTCGCGCAGCGTGATGCCGAGCGGCGCCTCGTACTGGCCGGGCCTGGTGACGTGGCCGCTCAGCGAGAAGATGCCGAAGCCCTTGGACTTCTCGGTGCCCATCCCGGCGAACCAGTCGGCGCCGTTGCCGATGATGGAGGGAACACTGGCGATCGACTCGACGTTGTTCACCACAGTCGGCGAGGCGTACAGGCCCGCCACGGCGGGGAACGGGGGCTTGAGTCGCGGTTGACCTCTGAAGCCCTCCAGCGAGTCGAGCAGCGCCGTCTCCTCGCCGCAGATGTACGCGCCGGCGCCGCTGTGCACGACCAGCTCGAGGTCGTAGCCGGAGCCGAGGATGTCGGTGCCGAGGTAGCCCTTCTCGTACGCCTCCCGCACGGCCGCGTGCAGCCGCCGGATGACGTGGAGCACCTCGCCGCGCACGTAGATGAAGGCGTGGTTGGCCCGGATCGCGTAGGACGTGATGATGATGCCCTCGACCAGCGAGTGCGGGTTGGCCATCATCAGCGGGATGTCCTTGCAGGTGCCCGGCTCCGACTCGTCGGCGTTGACGACGAGATAGTGCGGCTTGCCGTCGCCCTGCGGGATGAAGCCCCACTTCATGCCGGTGGGGAAGCCCGCGCCGCCGCGGCCGCGCAGGCCCGAGTCCTTGACCGCCTGGATGACGGCGTCGGGCTCCATGGCCAGCGCCTTCTTCGCCGCCTCGTACTCGCCGTAGACGTCGATGGTGAAGGAGTTGGGCTGGTCCCAGTTCGCGGTCAGGACCGGTGTCAAAGTCGTGCTCATGCCTCGGGGGCCTTCCATCCGTTGGCCTTGGCGACCTTCAGGCCCTCCAGCGAGGGGCCGGCGGCCGACGGGCCGTCGCCCGCCAGGTCGTCGGGCAGGCCGGCGAGCACGCGCGAGGCGTCCTTGAAGCTGCAGAGCTTCTTCGGGCCGCGGGTCGGCCGCACGTCCTTGCCGTCACGCAGGTCGTCGACGAGCTGCTTGGCCGACTCGGGGGTCTGGTTGTCGAAGAACTCCCAGTTGACCATCATGACGGGGGCGAAGTCGCAGGCCGCGTTGCACTCGAGGCGCTCCAGCGAGATCTTGCCGTCGGAGGTCGTCTCCTCGTGGCCGACGCCGACGTGCTCGGACAGCTCGTCCCAGATCTGGTCGCCGCCCATGACCGCGCACAGCGCGTTGATGCACACGCCGACGTGGTAGTCGCCGGCGGGCTTGCGCTTGTACATCGTGTAGAAGGTCGCCACGCCGGTGACCTCGGCCTTGCTGATGCCCAGCATCTCCGCGCAGAACTCCTGCCCGTCGTCGGAGACGTAGCCGTCCTCCGACTGCACGAGGTGGAGCAGCGGCAGCAGGGCGGAGCGTGTCTTCGGGTAACGCCCGATGATCTCCTTGGCGTCTCGCTCCAGACGCTCCCGGATCTCCGGTGAATAAGTCATGAGCGTGCCTCCGGCCCACTCATGACTTGATAAGTGCTGTGTCCACTTGTTCGCTCGCGGAGCTCGCTCACCTGTCCACACCTCCCATGACGGGGTCGATAGAAGCCACCGCGGCGATCACGTCGGCGACCTGGCCGCCCTCCGCCATCGCGGGGAAGCCCTGCAGGTTGCAGAAGGACGGCTCGCGGAAGTGCACGCGGTAGGGGCGGGTGCCGCCGTCGCTGACCACGTGGGCGCCGAGCTCGCCCTTGGGCGACTCGATGCTGGCGTACGCCTGCCCGGCCGGCACCCGGAAGCCCTCGGTCACCAGCTTGAAGTGGTGGATGAGCGCTTCCATCGAGGTGCCCATGATGTGGGCGATGTGGTCGGGCGAGTTGCCGAACCCGTCGGGGCCGAGCGCGAGCTGCGCGGGCCAGCCGATCTTCTTGTCCTCGATCATCACCGGGTCGCCCTTGAGCGGGCCGGCGATGCGGTCGAGCGCCTGCTCGATGATCTTGAGGGACTCTTCCATCTCCTTCATGCGCACGAGGTAGCGCGAGTAGACGTCACAGCCACGCTCGGTGGCGACGTCGAACTCGTACGTCTCGTAGCCGCAGTAGGGCTGCGACTTGCGCAGGTCCCACGGGAGCCCGGCGGCGCGCATGATCGGGCCGGTGATACCCAGGGCCATGCAGCCGGTCAGGTCGAGGTAGGCCACGTCCTTGGTGCGGCGCACGTAGACCGGGTTGGCGTCGAGGAGCTTGCGGATGTCCTTGATCCGCTTGGGCATCTCCTTGAGGAACTCGCCGACCTTGTCGACCGCGCCCGCGGGCAGGTCGACACTCACGCCGCCCGGCCTGATGTAGGCGTGGTTCATGCGCAGACCGGTGATGTACTCGAAGAGATCCATGATCATCTCGCGGTCGCGATAGCCGAAGAGGAACGGCGTGGTCGCGCCCAGCTCCATGCCGAACGTGCCCATCGCGACCAGGTGCGAGGAGATCCGGTTGAGCTCCATCATCATCACGCGGATGGCCTGCGCCCGGTCCGGGATGCGGTCCTCGATGCCGAGCAGCTTCTCCACGCCCAGGCAGTAGGCGGTCTCGTTGAAGATCGGCGAGAGGTAGTCCATGCGGGTCACGAACGTGGTGCCCTGGGTCCACGTCCGGTATTCCATGTTCTTCTCGATACCGGTGTGCAGGTAGCCGATGACGCTGCGCGCCTCGGTCACCGTCTCGCCGTCGAGGGTCAGGACCAGGCGGAGCACGCCGTGCGTGGACGGGTGCTGCGGGCCCATGTTGACGACCAGGCGCTCTTCTTCGGTGTCGCGCGCTCCGGTGACGACCTCGTCCCAGTCGCCGCCGTTGACCGAATAGACCTTGCCCTCGGTCGCCTCGTCATAAGCGGTGCTCACGAGTAGCTCCTCCTCTGGTCGGGCGCGGGGATGGTGGCGCCGCGGTATTCGACCGGGATGCCGCCGAGCGGGTAGTCCTTGCGCTGAGGGTGGCCGTCCCAGTCGTCCGGCATCATGATCCGGGTGAGCGCGGGGTGACCGTCGAAGATGATCCCGAAGAAGTCGTACGCCTCGCGCTCATGCCAGTCGTGACCAGGGTAAACGCCCACAGTCGATGGAATGTGCGGGTCGGAGTCGGGCGCGCTGGCCTCGACGCGTACGCGGCGGTTGTAGGTGATCGAGCACAGGTGGATGACCGCGTGCAGCTCCTCGCCCACCAGGTGCGGGTAGTGCACGCCGGTGACGCCCAGCGAGAGCTCGAAGCGAAGAGCCGGGTCGTCGCGCAGCTTCTGGACGACCTCGACCAGCCGGTCCCGCTTGACGTGCAGGGTCAGCTCGCCGCGGTCGACGACCACGCGCTCAATGGCGTCGTCGAGCGCCAGGCTGTCGACGACCTCGTCGAAGTAGCCGCCGTACGGGCGGGGCGTCGAGATCTGCGGCGCCCGGCGCACGACGAGGCCGCCGTAGCCGGAGGTGTCGCCGGAGTCCGCCGCACCGAACATGCCGCGCCGGGCGATGGGCGCCTCGGGCACCGCCGGGACCGCGACTTCGGGGGTCTCGCCGCTGTCCGGGCTGCCGGGGAGGTTGTCGGGCGAGGTCACTTCGATGCCCCCTGGTCGATCAACGGCAGCGGGCGCAGCGCCTGCAGTTCGAGCTCCTCGATCTGCTTGGCGCGGTGCGCGCCGAACTTCATGTTCTGGATCTTGTCGTGCAGCTTGACGATGGCGTCGATGAGCATCTCGGGCCGCGGCGGGCAGCCCGGCAGGTAGATGTCGACGGGCACGACGTGGTCGACGCCCTGGACGATGGCGTAGTTGTTGAACATGCCACCGCTGGAGGCGCACACGCCCATGGAGATGACCCACTTGGGCTCGGCCATCTGGTCGTAGATCTGGCGCAGCACCGGGGCCATCTTCTGGGAAACCCGCCCTGCGACGATCATCAGGTCGGCCTGGCGAGGAGACGCCGAAGCGCGCTCCATGCCGAAGCGCGCCAGGTCGTAGTGGGGGCCACCGGTGGCCATCAGCTCGATGGCACAACATGCGAGCCCGAACGTGGCCGGCCATACGGAGTTCTTCCGTGCCCATCCCGCGGCCGCTTCGACCGTGCTGAGGATGAACCCGCTGGGGAGTTTCTCTTCAAGTCCCATTTTCAGTCCCAGTCCAGACCCTTGCGGCGCCACACGTACGCGTAGGCGACGAGCACGGTGACGATGAACAGCACCATCTCCACCAGGGCGAACAGCCCGAGGCCGGAGACGATGTCCTGGCCCGCGTCGTTCTTCAACGGCGCGAACGAGACCGCCCACGGATAGAGGAAGATGATCTCGATGTCGAAGACGATGAAGAGCATCGCCGTGACCATGTACTTGAGCGGGAACCGTCCGCCACCGACGGGCTGGGGCGTCGGCTCGATGCCGCATTCATAGGCGTCAAGCTTGGCGCGGTTCCAGCGCTTGGGGCCGGTGAAGGGAGCGATGGCGACCGAGAAGATCGCGAAGCCCCCCGCGAGAACGGCGAGCACCAGGATGGGCACGTAAAGGTCCATCGCTACGCCTCCTCCGGAGTCGCCGCGCGCGCGGGCGCGCAGCCGGATCTGTCAGTTCTGAGATTCATGCTGGTGGGGCGACCTTCGAGAGAGCGTTAATGATCATGTCTGACGCATCGCCTCGCCGGTCGGTGAGATTACCAAGGAGTTTGATGGCGAAGCGCATCAGCCTCGGGTGAGGGAGACCGTGCCTGGTGCCGAAGCTCATGACGCCCGGCTTTCCGATGACCTCGACGAACAGCCGGCCCAGGGTGAAGTATCCGCCGTAGGCGTCCTTCAGCACCTGAGGATAGGTCCTCAGAGTGCGTTCTTGCTCCGCGGGGGTGGTGCCCTTGAGGGCCTTGGCGATGACCTCCGCGGCGATCTCGCCGGTCTCCATGGCGTAGGCGATGCCCTCGCCGTTGAACGGGTTGATCGACCCGCCCGAGTCACCCACGAGCACCAGACCGCGCGTGTAATGCGGCTGCCGGTTGAAGGCCATGGGGAGCGCGGCGCCGCGGATGGGGGCCGTCATGTTCTCCTCGGTGAACTCCCACTCGGGAGGCATGGCCTTGCACCAGGTCCGCAGCAGGTCCCGGTAGTCGATGTTCTTGAACTGCGCGCTGGTGTTGAGCAGCCCGAGGCCCACGTTGGCGGTGCCGTCACCGACGCCGAAGATCCAGCCGTAGCCGGGCAGCAGCTTCTCCTGGGCCCACAGCTCCAGCCAGATCTCGAGGTAGTCGTCGTCGTGGCGCGGGCTCTCGAAGTACGTCCGCACCGCCACGCCCATCGGGCGGTCCTCGCGCTTGTGCAGTCCCATGCCCAGGGCCAGCCGGGTGCTGTTGCCGTCGGCGGCCACCACCACGCGGCTGCGGTATTCGCGGCCGTCCTTGGTCGTCACGCCGACGATGTGGCCGCTGCGGTCGTCGAGGACGGGCCCCGTGACGGTCACGCCCTCCATCAGGCGCACGCCGTTCTTGACCGCGTTGGCGGCGACGATCTGGTCGAAGTCCTGGCGGGTGCGTACGAGCCCGAAGTCGGGAAAGCGCTCGAGCTGCGGCCAGTCGAGGTCGAAGCGGAGACCGCCGCCGACGACGCGCAGGCCCTTGTTCCTGACCCAGCCGGGAGCGTCGATGTCGACACCCATGTTGAGCAACTGCTTGACCGCCCGCGGCGTCAGGCCGTCGCCACAGACCTTCTCGCGGGGGAACCTGGTCTTCTCCAGGAGCAGCACGTCGAGGCCGGCCTGAGCGAGGTAAAAAGCGGTTGCGGAACCGGCGGGACCGGCGCCGACGACGATGACGTCAGCGTCAGCCTTCGTGGCTGTTGGCACGGTCACTGTCCTGTCCTACACGCTCGAAGGCCTCGGGGGTGTGCTGCCTTCGTTCCTTTGTGAACCCCTTCACAAACTTGTCGGCCCGCAGTCTACTGCTTTTCCTGTACATAGTGGCAGTCGGGGTGCTGTTCTGTGATCCAAGAGGAACGGTGTGTCGCGTGTGGTCTCACGCCGACTTGAACCCTCTGTGCAGGGCGACGATGCCCATCGTGAGATTGCGCCAGGCGACCCGCTCCCAGCCGGCCTCCTGAATGGTCCGGGCCAGCGTGCGCTGGTCGGGCCAATCCCGGATCGACTCAGCGAGATATTCGTAGGAATCGTCATTGGAGCCGAACACCATGGCCACTTTTGGCAGCAGCTTCATCAGATATTCGCGGTAGACGACATCGAAGGGCTCGAACGTCACGTGGGAGAACTCCAAGATCACCAGCCGGCCGCCCGGCTTGGTGACGCGCAGCATCTCCCGCAGCGCCTGCGCGGTGTCGTGCACGTTGCGCAGCGCCACCGAGATCGTCACGGCGTCGAACGCCTCGTCGGCGAACGGCAGGCGCAGCGCGTCGCCGGCGATGAAGGGCACCCCCTCACCTGACAGCGCGTTGCCGCCGTGGCGGCGCACGCCGGTGCGGAGCATGCCCAGCGAGAAGTCCGACGCGATGGCCCGCGCGCCCAGCGTGGTGAACGCGTCGGTGGACGTGCCGGTGCCGGCGCCCAGGTCGAGCACGAGCTCCCCGGGGCCCGCGTCGATGGCCGCGGCCACCGCCTTGCGCCACCGCCTGACCTGGCCGAGGGAGATCACGTCATTGACCAGGTCGTAGCGCCGGGCGGTGCGATCGAACATCGCGGCGACCTCGTCCGGCTGTTTGTCCAACTGAGCACGCGTCATAGGCCAAGACTATGGGAGCCCCTCCAGGCCCATACCCGGCGGGCATGAACACGACATTCAACGGAAAGTAGCCACGAGGTTACTGAACGTCTGCTAAAACTTGGCGAATGCTTGCCCGTGTCGCCCTTGCGGCGATCATCGCCTCGGCACCCACGGCGCACTTCCGCGTCGTCTCGGCCGACCCGGTAGACAGCACCCCCCACGTGCTCGACGGCATCGTCAACGCGATCACGGTCGTCGGGGACACCGTCGTGGTCGGCGGCTCGTTCAGCGAAGTGAGCGACGCCGCCCGCACCACCGCCTACCCGCGCTCCAACCTCTTCGCCTACGACCTGACCACGGGCCGCATCCTGCCGGACTTCGCACCGATCGTCCCGGGCCCCGTGTACGGCCTGGCCGCCGGCGACCAGGGCACCGTCTACGTCGGCGGCGAGTTCATCGGCGTCAACGACGCGCCCGCCAGGTCGCTGGCCAGGCTCAAGCTCTCCGACGGCTCGCTGGTGACCGGCTTCGCGCCGCGCATCGGCGGCGGCATGGTCTCCACGCTGGCCAGGCAGGGCTCGAAGCTGTACGTGGGCGGCGACTTCACCAGCCCGCGCACCGCGCTGGCCAGGATCGACGCGACGACGGGCGCGGCCGACCCGGCGTTCGGCATCACGCCGGGAAGGTCGCTGACGCCCAAGGTGAAGGTCTACGCGATCGCCGCCACGCGCTACCGGCTCGCCGTGGACGGCACGTTCACCACGCTCGACGGCCAGTCCAGGCCGCAGCTCGGGCTCATCGACATCAGCGGGCCCACCGCCAGGCTCGCGCCCTGGCGGACCGAGGCGTACGCGCGCCGGTGCATGAGCGAGTTCCCCTCCTACGTGCGCGGCCTCGACTTCTCACCCGACGGCCACTATTTCGCGGTCGTCACCACCGGCGGCCCCAAGGGCGGGATGTGCGACACGGCGGCCAGGTTCGAGGCGTACGCCAAGGGCGCCACCATCAAGCCGACCTGGGTGAACGCCACCGGAGGCGACTCGCTCTACGCGGTTTCCGTGACGGGCGCGGCGGTCTACGTCGGCGGCCATCAGCGCTGGCTGAACAATCCGCAGGGGCGGGACTCCGCCGGCCCTGGAGCGGTCTCACGCCCGGGGATCGGCGCCATTCATCCCACTACGGGAATGGCCCTCAGTTGGAATCCCACACGGGAGCGCGGGATCGGCGTGAAGGCGTTTTACGCGCATCACAGAGGACTACTTGTCGGTAGCGACACAACCAGACTCGGACGGGAGTACCATGCCCGGATTGGCATGTTCCCCCTGCCCTAGTCGTCTTGCGGCTTCGGCCGGTCGATCTTGTTGCTGATGCGCTCGCTCACGGCATCACGCTGCTTGCTGAGCAGGACGTAGCTCGCTATGCCGCTGATCAAGAAAGACACCGCGATCAGCACCAGCGGGTTTTGCAGGCCGAGCAGCCACAGCACCCCAAGAGTGACCGCAAAGATGCCGATCCGCGACAGTGTGTAAAGGAGAACAGGACGCACAGGTTCGAGGTTACTCGGACCCGTGGACCGGTCGCTCTTCGCATCGAACGCGAGCGATGCTACTGTTCCCAGTCAGGGAGTTTCGTAAAGAAACACCCACGAGAGCCCCAAAGAGGCTCTATCATATAACAATCGGGCAGTCAGCTGATAACAACCCGTGATCTTTGCAGAAAACCACGGATAAATCAGGCTTCGCTCGACACACTGGTTACCTGTCCGCCCGCTGGCAGGAAGCGGGATGCGAGGGGGAGAGATTGGTGGAGAGTAGCAGCGAGCGTCTGCTGACCCCAGGAGAGGTTGCCGCCCTCTTCCGGGTAGACCCAAAGACGGTTACACGCTGGGCTGCGGCAGGCCGCATCAGCAGTATCCGCACCCCCGGAGGGCATCGGCGTTTCCGCGAGTCGGAAGTGCACGCCCTTCTACGAGGCGAGGACGTTTTGACGGCCGACAGGCCGGCAGGTGAGTCCCCGCGCGTCTGACCGTGCAGACGGTGATCCTGCGACGGCAGGATCACCGCCGGCGCGACCCACTGTTCGCGTGCTTTCCGGCCACACTTCAGTACGGCAAGCATGGGGCGGCGCCAACCGCCGACCGTGGCTGGCGCCTGTCCGTTCGCCTCAGGCGTCCTCCTGCCGCGCCTTGAAGGCCAGGAACTCACGCTCCAGTTCGTCGTTCTCCTTCTCCCACTGGTTGCGGCGCTCGGCCAGCTCCTCCTCCGTCAGCGCCTCCGGCAACCACTGCTCGTAGTCCGGATCACCGGGCTGCACCTCGACGTACGCGTTCCCGATCAGACGCCCGTCTTCGCTGGTCAGGCTCTGCGGCACGCGCAGGGTCCCGTCCGCGAGCCGGATGACGTACATGTCCGATCACCTAGATTCCGTAGCGCCGGTTGAAGAAGAGCATGATGTCCAGCGCCATCCGCGTGTCTCCCCCGAGCATGTCCACGAGGGCCGGACGCTGGCGGGAGGCGATGGCGGCGAAGGCGTCGGCGAAGAACTCCTTGCGGCCGAGTCCCCCGCCCTGGCGGTGGAAGGTGGAGGCCAGCAGCGGCATGGCCGTGTCGTAGAGGCGGACGAACTCCGGCGAGTCGGAGACCCAGCCGCCGTACGCCGAGTCGATGTCGTCGATGGCGTGGCCGACCTCGTGCATCATCACGTCCGGGGTGGGTGACGGGCGGTCACCCACGACGATCTTGCGGTCGCCGTACGCGCCCGCGCAGATGTCCCAGGTGGCGCGGCCCGACGGAAGCGGGGCGCCGCGTAAGTAGCCCATGTCGTCGAGGTCCGGGACGCCGCCGTGGCCGACGTAGATGCCCTCCAGCCCGGCCGCGAGCTTCTCCTTCAGCCGCTCCGGCAGCCGGGCGAGGCTCTCCACCGCGCGTACGACGTCCGCCGACGGCGGGCCCACCCTGGCGTCCCACTGGCGGTGCAGGATGGACTCCAGCTTGCCGCAGTGGCGCAGGCCGTCGCCCATGGACGGCACGCCGGGCCGGTTGGGCTGGGCCCTGGGCTGGTCGTCGAGCTCGAAGTCGTACCAGGTGTAGCGGGGGCGTTCGACCACGGCCGCGGGCAGTCGCTCGCCACGCTCGCGCAACGAGAACCCGTCCCAGCTCGTCTCGGAGGGCCGTCGTACCTCGTCGCCCGGCCACGCCATCCGCTCACCCCGCTCATCACCCGGCCATCTCGTCCGCTCGCGCTCTCCGGCTCGCTCAGGCTGCCCTCTGGGCACGTCGGCGCCCCGGCCCCGGTTCTTGCGTGCCCTGGCGTCCGTACGGCTCTCAAGGGGCTTCTCGCGGGCGTTGAACCAGACGGAGCGGTCCGCGTCGCGGGGCGCCTCGCCGCGCCGCGAGAAAAGGTACGAGCCGCGCCGCCACCAACGGCCGCGCCGATGCCGGCCCTTGTCGCCAGACGCCTTGGAGTCAGAAAAGGCCATCGCACCTCTCAACGCCCGTGGAGTCCGGCGACTTCGCCGCATCGGCCTCCACGGTACGACGCATGTCTTCCCCTAGTCACCTGAAATGGGACATCGGGAAGCACGATCACGTCGCGGATGGCTTACAGTTCAGGAATGGCAGGTGTACTGATCGGCCTGGCGCTGCTGGTCTTCTGGCTCTTCTCGCTGTTCGACGTGGTCACCGCACCAGAAGATGAGGTTCGGAACGTACCAAAGGCCCTGTGGATCCTGATCGTCGTCCTGATCCCGGTGCTCGGCGGTCTGGTGTGGATGGCCCGCGGCCGTCCGCGGGCCCCGCGCGCCGCGTGGCCGGTGCCCCCGGGTCCGGGCGTGCCGAAGGGGCCGGACGACGACCCCGACTTCCTGCGCGACCTCGACCGCCGCATGCGTGGCGACGACGTCTGAGCCGATCAGACGTCGGCGTAGCTGTGCAGGCCGCTGATGAAGACGTTGACGCCGATCAGGTTGAACATCAGGCACGCGAACGCCACGAGCTGCACGATCGTCGCGGCCCTGCCCCGCCACCCGGCCGTCACCTTGGCGTGCAGGTAGGCGGCGTAGGCCACCCAGGTGATGAACGACCAGATCTCCTTGGGGTCCCAGCCCCAGTAGCGGCCCCATGCCCGGTCGGCCCAGAGCGCGCCCGCGATCACCGCGAACGTCCACAGCGGGAACGAGAACACGATCGCCCGGTGCGCCACCCGCTCCAGGTCGGCCCGCGAGGGCAGGCGTGACATCCCGTCGCCGCGCACCAGGTAGAGGACCCCGGCGACGCCGGCCAGCGTGAACAGGCCGCTGGAGATGATCGCGGCGCTGACGTGGATGGCGATCCAGTACGAGTCCAGCGCGGGCACGACCGGCCCGGCCGCCGTGTAGAAGAACTTGACCGCCAGGCCGAGGCCGAGGGCCGCCGTGACCATCACGAAGGCGCCGAGGAAGCGCACGTTGTAGCGGATCTGGGTGCCGAGGAACGCGGTCACGGCGGCGAAGCAGATGGCCACCACGAACTCGTACATGTTGCCCCACGGCCACCGGTCCACGGCCATGCCGCGGGTGACGATGGCGGCGAGGTTGGCCGCCCAGCCCACCCAGGCGAGCACCAGGGCCGCCTTGCCGGCCCTGAGCGCCCCAGATGACGGCTCCTTGGCCTCCGGGGTGGCGACGGCGCCGTCAACCGGGCCGTCGGCCGGGGGCGCCGCGTCGGCGCCGGCCGCTCCGACCGCGACCGGCTGCTTGAGCTCGGATCGCTCGGCGGCGGCCGCCTTGTCCGGCCGGGACCTGCCGAAGGCCAGCTCGATCGCGAACCCGATCATGGCGAAGAAGTAGAGCAGAACGGCGGCGACGACGAAAAGGTCGCTCAGCTCCGCGAGTTGCTCAGCGGACATCCTTTTCTCCTGCGGATAGAACCTTGACGATGTCGGCGAACTCCTCGGCGAAGCCCGCCGCGGAGCCCTCTGTGCGGGTGAGGCCGCCCACCTCGACCACGCCGTTCCCGAGCCGCACGAACACCCTGCGGCGGCGGATCATCAGGGACAGCGCGATGGCGACGACGGCCGTGGCGGCGGCGATCAGCACCGGCACGCGCCCGGGGTCGTACGCCGTCTGGAGCGTGATCCATTCCTTGACCCCGGTGAACTCCAGCTTGCCCGCCCCCTTCGGCAGGTCGATCGACTGGCCGACGGCGAGCGGCTTGGGCACGCTCTTGCCCATGATCAGCGGGGTGAGCTTCTTCATGAGCTCGGGCGGCGCGAGCTCGTAGACCGACTGCGGCTGCCCGGAGCGCAGCCCCAGGTCGCCGCTGAAGGCCCCGACGAGCTGCACCTCGGGGTTGAGCTCGCCGGGGAAGGCCGAGGCGTACGTGCCGTCCGTGAGCGGCACGCTGGTGGGCAGGAACTGCAGCAGGAACCCGAGCTGCGACGGCTGGGCGTCGGGCACCTTGACCACGCATCCCGAGGTCATCGTGGCCTTGGCCTCGATGAGGCACGGCACCGGGCCCTCGAAGGCGACCTGCCCCTTGCCGTCGGTGACCTTGAAGACGGGGGCGTAGCCGTTGCCGATCAGGTACGTCTGCGTGCCGTTGATCTCCAGCGGGTCGTTGACCTTGAGGTCGTACTCGCGGGCGGGCGACCCGGGCGAGTCGTTGACCTTCAGGCGGGCCGTGTAGTCGAGGGCCTGCCCCCGCTTCTCCCCCGTCACCTGGTAGGCGACCTTGAAGTCCTCCAGCTGGAAGGAGAACGGCTCCAGCGACTCGGCCGAAACCTGGCTGCCGGGGATGAACCGGTCGTAGGCG
This sequence comes from Nonomuraea sp. JJY05, assembly GCF_043496855.1. Classification (NCBI taxonomy): domain Bacteria; kingdom Bacillati; phylum Actinomycetota; class Actinomycetes; order Streptosporangiales; family Streptosporangiaceae; genus Nonomuraea; species Nonomuraea sp. JJY05. The sequence continues at coordinate 108,845 of NZ_JBIEIS010000040.1, read as the reverse complement.
GCCACCGTGTTGGCGAACCCGTCGCCCTCGACGACCAGGACGTTGCCGCGGTAGCCGAACAGGGAGCCGAAGCCGACCGCGAACAGGATCCCCAGCAGGGCGACGTGGAAGAACAGGTTGCCGGTCTCGCGCAGGAAGCCCTTCTCGGCCGACACCCACCCGTCGCCGGTCACGACGCGGAAGCGCAGCTTGCGCAGCCGCGCGGCGGCCCTTCCGACCTCCAGGTCGCCCTCGAAAGAGGCGAAGTGCGGCAGACGGGACAGTTTCTTGGGTGCGGCCGGCGGCTTGCGGCGCAGCTCGCGCAGGTAAGTGGCGGTGCGCGGGATGATGCAGCCGATCAGCGAGGTGAACAGCAGCAGGTAGATCGCCGCGAACCAGACCGAGGTGAACACCTGGAAGAGCTGGAACCTGTCGTACCACTCGGCCAGCGTGGGGCTCTTCTGGTAGAGCTGCGCCACCTTGTCGGGGTCGACACCGCGCTGCGGCACCAGCGAGCCCGGCACCGAGGCGAGCGCGAGCAGGAAGAGCAGGATCAGCGCCGTCTTCATCGAGGTGAGCGTGCGCCAGCCCCATCGCAGCCAGGCGACCAGCCCGAACCCCGCCTGCTGCGGCGACTGCTCCTTCTCCAGCTCCTTGACGCTCATCAGATCACCGGCTCGAAGCCGCCGATCAGGCCCTGCATGGCAGCGATCATCTCTCCCCACAGCCCGGTCACGAGCAGTACCCCGACGGCCACCATCATGCCGCCGCCGATCCTGGTGATCAGGCGCGAGTGCTTGCGGATGGCCCGGAACGTGCGCAGGGCCTTGCTGTACGCGAGCGCCGCGCCCACGAACGGCAGCCCGAGGCCCAGCGCGTACGCGACGGCCAGGAGGGCGCCACGCGCGGCGCTGCCCTCGTTGAGCCCGAGCGCCAGCACGACGGCCAGCGTGGGCCCGATGCACGGCGTCCACCCCAGCCCGAACACCACGCCGAGCAGCGGCGCCCCGGCCAGCCCCGCGGCGGGCACCTTGTGGATGCGCACGTCCCGCATCAGCCCGGGGACGAGCCCCAGGAACGCGAGCCCGAGCAGGATGGTCAGCACCCCGAGCACCCGCGTGATGATCTCGACATGGTCCAGCATGACCGAGCCGAGCCCGCCGAACAGCGCCCCGCTGAGCACGAACACCAGCCCGAACCCGGCCACGAACAGCACCGCCCCCAGCACCAGCCGCCCCCGCTTGGGGTCGGCGCTCATGCCGGTCACGTACGACAGGTAGCCCGGCACCAGCGGCAGCACGCACGGCGACAGGAACGACACGACCCCCGCCAGCACCGCGATCGGCACCGCGAGCAGCAGCGAGCCCGAGGCCACGACGTCACTCATCGCGCACCTTGGTCACGGTGTTGAGCAGGTCGGTGTACTTGACCGCGCCGAGTGCCCGCGCCGCGATCCTGCCCTGCTTGTCGATGATCAGGGTGGACGGGATGGCCGCGGGCGGCACCGTGCCCTGGAAGGCCAGCGCCACCTTGCCCGGCTGGTCGAAGATGTGCGGGTAGCCGGTCTTCTCGGTGCGCTCGAACGCCAGCGCGTCGGCCTGGCGGTCCTTGAAGTCGACGCCGATGAACTCCACGCCGCCGGCCTTGGTCTTGGCCGCGACCTCCTTGAGCACCGGCGCCTCCGCCCGGCACGGGCCGCACCAGGACGCCCAGAAGTTGAGCACCACGACCTTGCCCTTGTGCGCGGCGAGCGAGGCGGTGGCCCCGTCGAGGGTCGGCCCCTCGATCGCGGGCGCGGCCTTGCGCTCGGCCGCGTCGAACACCTGCATCTTCCCGTCGCCGGCGACGAAACGGGTGTCGCCGGCCTGCGGCTGGCCGCCCTGGTTGCCCGCGCAGCCCGCGACCAGCAGGCCCAGGAGGACGAGAGAGATGGACTTGGCGCGCACGGAGGAAGATCTCCTTGTACTACAAGCGGTAGAGCTTGCAACTCTACCGGCGAGCCCCCTCGCCCCGGACATCAGGCCCCGGGAACGGACGGACCGGTCTGAAGCGACCCCGCGGGCTCGCTGTAGCCGACGCTGACGAGGCGGTCGCCGTCGAAGGTGAGGGTGGTGAGGCTGGCCAGCGCGCACTGCCTGCGCCGCGGGTCGTGCCAGAGCCGGCGGCCCTCGGCGGCCGACCTGATCGTCCAGATGGGGAGCTGGTGGCTGACGAGCACCACCTCGTGCCCGCGGGCCGCCGCCCTGGCGTCGTCGATCACCGACTTCATGCGCCTGACGATCGACGGGTACGCCTCGCCCCAGGACGGGCGCAGCGGGTTCCAGAAATAGCGGTAGTTGCGCGGGTTTCGCAGGATCGCCAGGCCCTGGCCCACCGGGCGGCCTTGGAGCAGGTTGCCCGCCTCGATCAGGCGATCGTCCTGGACGACGTCGAGGCCGAGCTTCTCGGCGAGGGGCGCCGCGGTCTCGAGGGCGCGCTCCAGCGGGGAGCTGTAGATGGCGACGATGTCACGGCCGCCCACGGCCTTGGCGACCGTCTCGGCCATGAGCTTTCCCGTCTCGGACAGGTGGTAGCCCGGGAGCCTGCCGTACAGGACGCCGGCGGGATTGTGCACCTCGCCGTGGCGCAGCAGATGGACGACGGTGGTTTCAGCCATGGTGCGCACAGCCTATCCGCTCCACCTCTATGAGCAGCGTGAGGCCCGGCGGCTCAGTTGACGGCCCAGGCGTTCTCCTGCTTCCTGCTCGCCTCGGCCAGCGCCTCCACCATGGCCCTGATCGCGGGACGGCGGGCCGCGTCCGTGCGCCACACGGCGTAGATGCGCCGGGTCTGGCGCGGCCTGATCGGCACGAGCCGCACGCCGTCCGGCACGCAGTCGCGGCCGAGCCGCGGCACGATCGCGCACCCCAGCCCGCCCCCCACCAGCGCGAGCTGGGTCGGGTACTCGTCGGCCATGCACGCGATCACGGGCTCCACCGAGGCGTTGCGCAGGGTGAAGACGAGCCAGTCGTGGCACACGGTGCCGGGAGACCCGCTGATCCAGTGGCTGTCGCGCAACTGGGCGAGCTCCAGCTCCCTGGCGTGGGCCAGCGGGTGGTCGGCGGGCACCGCGATGTCGGCCACGTCGTCGAGCAGCGTGGCCCTGGACAGGCCCTCTGGCAGGGCCATGGGCCGGTTGAGCCAGTCCTGGATGACGCCCAGGTCCAGCTCGCCCCTGGCCACCTCGCGCACCACCCGCTCCGGCTCGCGCTCGCTGAGCTGGACCCACAGGTCGGGGTGGCGCTCCCGGAGCGAGACGAGCGCGCCGGGCATGAGGCCGCGCACGGCCGTGGGGAAGGCCGCGATGTTCAGGCGGCCGACGACCTCGCCGCGCAGCGCCTCGAAGTCCGCCTCCGCCGTCTCGACCAGGGCGAGGATGCGCTCGGCGTGCTCGGCCAGCAGGCCGGCCGCGTCCGTGAGGCGCACGCCGCGCCCGTTGCGCTCCATGAGCCGGGCGCCGGTCTCGCGCTCCAGCTTGGCGATCTGCTGGGAGACCGCCGAGGGCGTGACCATGAGGGCGTCGGCCGCCGCGCCGACCGACCCGTAGACATGGACCGCATGAAGGGCCTTGAGCCGGTTCAAGTCCAACATGTAAGTCATCCTAAATGGTTTAGCGTAGAAAGTCTCGCTTGTCGTTGAATGTGTAGCGGATGAAAATAGATGCATGAGAATCCTTAAGACGAAGAAGCAGCAGCCGAGCTCCGTGTCCTACCTCAAGGTGCTGGCCGAGCAGGCTCGCGAGCAGCGCATCCGCTACCAGAAGCCCGCCCGCTGAGTGAGACCCCGCCACCTCGCCCTCGCCGTCGGCCTCGCGGCCGTCTGGGGCTTCAACTTCGTGGTCATGCAGGCCGGCCTGCGGCACTTCCCGCCGCTGCTGTACGCGGGCATCAGGTTCGCCCTGGCGGCGTTCCCCGCCCTGCTGTTCGCCGGCCGCCCGGGAGTCCCGTGGCGCTGGGTCGCGGGGGTGGCGGCCACCATCGGGGTCGGCCAGTTCGGTTTCCTGCTCGTGGGCATGCGAGCGGGCATGCCGGCCGGGCTGACCTCACTCGTCCTGCAGACGCAGGCGATCTTCACCGTGTTGTTCGCGGTGACGCTGCTCAGGGAGCGGCTCACCGCCCGCCGCGTGCTCGGGCTGGGCGTCGCCTTCGGCGGCCTGGCCCTGGTCGCGCTCGACTTCGGAGTGTCGGGCCCGCTCGGCGCCTTCGCCCTCTGCCTGGCCGCGGCGGCCGCCTGGGGCCTCGGCAACGTGGTTCAGCGCAAGGCCGCGCCGCCCGACTCGTTCCGCTTCATGGTCTGGGTGAGCGCCTTCTCCGCGATCCCGCTCCTGCTCCTGTCGCTCTGGCTGGAGGGCGTGCCGGTGCTGGACCCGGCCGCTGAGGGCTGGCTCTCGCTGCTGTACGTGGCGTTCGTCTCCACGCTCGGCGGCTTCGGCGTCTGGGGCTGGCTCCTGCGCCGGTACGACGCCTCCACGGTGGCGCCGTACACGCTGCTCGTGCCGGTGTTCGGCATGTCGTCGGCGGCGCTGGTGACCGGCGAGCCGATCTCCTGGCTGAAGCTGGTGGCGGCGGCCCTGGTCATCTCGGGCGTCCTGTACGCGGGCACGAAGCCCCGCCGCGCACTCGCGACCACCACCCCTTAGAGCACGGCGGCAGCCGCCTTCGCCGCGGCGGGCAGCGCCTCGGCCACGCGGCCCAGCGCCTCCTCGTCGTGGGAGGCCGACAGGAACCAGGCCTCGTACGCCGAGGGCGGCAGATAGACGCCCTGGTCGAGCATCGCGTGGAAGAACGCGGTGAACGCGGCCGTGTTCTGCGTCTTGGCCTCGGCGAAGTTCGTCACCTCGGCGTCCGTGAAGAAGATCGAGAACAGGTTGCCCGCCCGCTGCAGCCGGTGCGGCACCCCGGCGGCCGACAGCGCCTCGGAGGCCGCGTCGCCGACGGCGAGGGCGGCGGCGTCCACCCGCTCATAGGCCTCGGCGTCCAGGGCGCGCAGGGTGGCCAGGCCGGCCGCGCAGGCCAGCGGGTTGCCGGACAGCGTCCCCGCCTGGTAGACGGGCCCCTCGGGCGCGAGCAGGGCCATCACCTCGGCCCGTCCCCCGAAGGCCGCGGCGGGCAGGCCGCCGCCCATGACCTTCCCGAACGTCATCAGGTCGGCCTCCACCGGCTGCAGGCCGTACCAGCCCGCGGGCGAGACCCGGAACCCCGTCAGCACCTCGTCGACGATGAGCAGCGCGCCGTGGGCCGTGCACAGCTCGCGCAGGCGCGCGTTGAACCCGTCCTTCGGCGGGACGATCCCCATGTTCGCCGGGCAGGCCTCCGTGATCACGCACGCGACCTCCGCCTCCGCGAAGGCCGCCTCGACGGCCTCGACGGAGTTGTACGGCAGCACGATCGTGTCCGCCGCCGATGCCCCCGTCACGCCCGGCGTGTCGGGCAGCCCGAACGTCGCCACCCCGGACCCGGCCGCGGCCAGCAGCGCGTCGACGTGCCCGTGGTAGCACCCCGCGAACTTGATCACCTTCGACCGCCCGGTGAACCCCCTGGCCAGCCGCACCGCGCTCATCGTCGCCTCGGTGCCCGAGCTGACCAGCCGCACCTTCTCGACCGGCGCGACCCTGGCGACGATCTCCTCGGCCAGCTCCACCTCGCCGGGAGTGGCGGTGCCGTAGGAGAACCCGTCGGCGACCGCCCCGGACACGGCCTCGACGACCGAAGGGTGCCGGTGCCCGAGGATCATGGGGCCCCAGGAGCACACCAGGTCGACGTACCGGTTGCCGTCGACGTCGGTGATGTAGGGGCCCTGGCCGGAGACCATGAAGCGCGGCGTCCCGCCGACCGCTCCGAACGCGCGCACCGGCGAGTTGACACCCCCGGGCACGATCCGGCGGGCGCGGGCGAACAGGTCCTCGGAGTTCTGTGTACGGCTCACCCGACCCAGGTTAGCCGCGCCCCCACCCGCCCCCCGCACGCCCCCTTCGAGGCGACACCCTCACGACCTTGTCCCCGGAAACCCTCAGGCGCCCCGGACGGCGAGCCGCCGGGCGGCGGGGCCCGGCGCACGTCAACGGCGCCCAGCCGGGCGACGGCGGCCCGCAGAGGTCAGTCGGCCAGCCACTCCAGGATGCGCAGCGGGTCCGGCAACGGCTGCCCGTTGGGGGGCCGGAGCCAGGAGACGGGCTGCCCCGTCGGAAGGGCCGACGGGGGCGCGAGGACGTAGCTGTCGCGGCAGTGCCACCTCAGCCCGGGCGTGTCGTCGATCGTGGCGGGATCGCAGTCGAGCTGGCACGACCACCACTCGTCCTCGTCCTCCGGATTGCCCCGCGTGGCCACGTAAAACAAGACCCGGTCGCCGTTGGCGGCGACCGGGCCAGGGTGTGCTCCGGCGTTGTCGATCCGGGTGAGGGCCGACAGGCCGATGGCGAGCGGTACGTCGAAGACGTCGAACACGCGTCCGGTGGGCAGGATCACGTTGGCCTCGGGCTCGGCCTGCCACCAGCGCGTCAGCAGCGCCGTGTCCGTCGTGGCCTGCAGATTCCAGGCGGGCGAGAGCGGATGGGCGCCCGGATCGGGACAGCCGAGGCGGTCACAGGAGCAGGCACGCGGCCCGTGACGCAGCGGATGGGCCCCCGGCACGACGGGCCACCCCATGGCGGCGTATTCGAGCACGGTGCCGATGCGTGTCGGCCGCGACCGTTTTCTGGTACGCCGAGCCAGTGGTACCCCCACCATTGGTGTCTCCCGTCAAGTCCCCGCGCCTGAGGAGGTCCCGGCTCCGGGCAGCCATACGCGCCACGCGGGACACACCAGCACTTGTTATCGCACTCTAACGCACAGGCCTCACGAGTTGACGGGAAACCCCTTGGTTAGAGCCCTCGTGCCACTTCCGTTGCCCAGTACGTGAGGATCAGGTCGGCCCCGGCGCGCTTGATCGCCACCAGCGATTCGTTGATCATGCGGCCCCGGTCCACCCAGCCGTTGGCCGCGGCCGCCTCGATCATGGCGTACTCGCCGCTCACCTGGTAGGCCGCCACCGGGACGTCCACCTCGTCGCGCACGCCGGTGATGATGTCGAGGTAGGCCAGCGCGGGCTTGACCATGACGGCGTCGGCGCCCTCGGCGAGGTCGAGCCGGACCTCGCGCAGCGCCTCCTCCAGGGGCCCGGCGGGGTCCTGCTGGTGGGTGCTGCGGTCGCCGAACTGCGGCGCGCACTCGGCGGCGTCGCGGAACGGCCCGTAGAAGGCGGACGCGTACTTCACCGAATAGGCCAAGATCGGGACATCGCCATAACCGGCCCCGTCCAGGGCGGAGCGGATCGCCCCCACCTGGCCGTCCATCATCCCGCTCGGCGCCACCATCTGCGACCCCGCGGCGGCCTGGGCCACCGCGATCGAGGCGTAGCGCTCCAGCGTGGCGTCGTTGTCCACGTCGCCGGACGGGGTGAGGATCCCGCAGTGCCCGTGGTCGGTGAACTCGTCGAGGCAGGTGTCGGCCATGACCACGACCGCGTCGCCGACCTCGGCGTTCACCTCACGCAACGCCACCTGCAGGATCCCGTCGGGATCGTCGGCGGCCGAGCCCCGCGCGTCCTTCACGGCGGGGATCCCGAACAGGATGATCCCGCCGACGCCCGCCTCCGCCGCCTCGTGCGCGGCCTTGCGCAGCGAGTCGCGGGTGTGCTGGAAGACACCCGGCATCGAGGCCACGGGCTGCGGCTCGGCGATGCCCTCCTTGACGAACGCGGGCAGGATCAGGTCGGCGGCGTGCAACCTGGTGCCCGCCACCATCCGGCGCAGGGCGGGGCTGCGACGCAGCCGCCGCGGCCGGGCCACAGGGTACTGCGCGGTCATACGCCACTCCTCAATCGCGAGAACGCGAAGGCTAAGAATTCACCTGGCTCTTCTCCTGGCGCCACGGCGGTTCTGCGACGGCCGGCGCGGGGTGTCGCCCGCCGCCAGCGCCGCCTGGCGCTGCTTGGCTCCGTACTCGGCCACCGCGGCGGCCAGGGCGGAGGCCGACGGCTTGTCGGCCATCACGTCCACCCGGAGCCCGAACTCCTCGGCCGTCTTGGCCGTCTGCGGCCCGATGACCGCGATCACCGTGACGTTGTGCGGCTTGCCCGCGATGCCCACCAGGTTGCGCACGGTGGACGAGGACGTGAAGAGCACGGCGTCGAATCCGCCGCCCTTGATCGCCTCGCGGATGGGCGCGGGCGGCGGCGCGGCCCGCACGGTGCGGTAGGCGGTGACGTCGTCGCACTCCCAGCCCAGCTCGGTGAGCCCGGCCACCAGCGTGTCGGTGGAGATGTCGGCCCGGGGCAGCAGCACCCGGTTGATCGGGTCGAGCATCGAGTCGTACGGCGGCCACTCGGCCACCAGTCCCTCGGAGGACTGCTCACCCGACGGCAGCAGGTCGGGCTTGACCCCGAACTCGACCAGGGCCCGCGCGGTCGCGTCGCCCACGGCCGCCACCTTGAGCCCGGCGAAGGCCCGCGCGTCAAGACCGTATTCCTCGAACTTCTCGCGCACCGCCTTGACCGCGTTGGCGCTGGTGAAGGCCACCCACTCGTAGCGGCCCGTGACGAGCCCCTTGATGGCGCGGTCCATCTGCTGCGGCGTGCGGGGCGGCTCGACCGAGATGGTCGGCACCTCCTCGGGCACCGCGCCGTAGGCGACGAGCTGCTCGGACAGGCTGCGCGATTGCTCCTTGGTGCGGGGCACCAGCACCCGCCAGCCGAACAGCGGCTTGGTCTCGAACCACGACAGCTTGTCGCGCAGCCCCACGGCCTCGCCGACCACGATGAGCGCCGGCTCGGTGAATCCGGCGTGCTTGAGGTCGGGCTGGAGCCGGCCGAGCGAGGACACGACGGTGTACTGCTCGGTGGTGGTGCCGCCGCTGCTGACCGCGACGGGCGTGGTGTCGGACTTGCCGCCCGCGATGAGCGCCTTGCCGATGGCCACGGCGTCGCCGATGCCGTTGTAGATCACCAGGGTGCCGCGGCAGGCGGCGTGCGCGGCCCAGTCCTGCTCCTGCGCCGCGTCCACGATCCGGAACTCGGGGACGGCGCTCGCGGGCGGGATGCCCGCGTACGTGAGCACGGCGGTCGCGGGCGGCACGCCGGGAACGATCTCGAAGTCCACCTCCGCCGCGGTGCAGGCCGCGACCTCCTCGGTGATCGAGGAGAACAGCATCGGGTCGCCCTCGCACAGGCGCACCACGAGCTGGCCGAGCTTGGCCCGCTTGATCAGGTCGTCCTCGACGACCTCGACGCCCTCGCGGCAGTGGCGCAGCAACGGGCGGTGTTCTTCGTCGCCGAGCACCACGGCGTCGGCCTTGGCGAGCAGCTCGGCGGCGCGGAGCGTGAGCAGGTTGGGATCGCCGGGTCCCGCGCCCACGAACGCGACGAATCCGGAGGTTGGACTATCGGAGCTCAATGGGAATGCTCCCCCATCAATCTGTCGGCTCCTTCGGCGATCATCTCGGCCGCCAGGCGGCGGCCCAGGTTCGCGGCCTCCGAAGGAGATCCGGCGGTGGACTTGCGGACCGCCTCGCGGCCGTCGATGGCGACGACCACGGCGGTCAGGTTCAGAGTGTGCCCGTCATCGGCCGCGAAAGCACCCACCGGAGCGGCGCAACCAGCCTCGAGAGCCGCCAGCACGGCTCGCTCGGCGGTCACCGCGGAGCGCGTGCGCGGGTCGTCGAGAACGCTCAGGAACTCGATGAGGTCGGCCCTGTCGGACCTGCACTCCACGGCCAGCGCGCCCTGACCGGGAGCCGGCAGCAACTCCTCCACCTCGAAGATCTGTGCGATTTCGGCGTCACGGCCGATCCTGGTCAGGCCGGCCGAGGCCAGCACGACCGCGTCGAGCTCACCTGAGGTTACCTTGCCGATACGCGTGTCGGCGTTGCCACGGATCGGGACGTACTCCAGGTCGGGCCGAAGCGCGCTCAGCATGGCGATCCGGCGGGGCGAGCCGGTGCCGACCCGGGCGCCGGGCGCGAGGTCGGCGAACTTGCGCGGGCCGACCAGCGCGTCGCGGTGGTCGTGCCGGGCCGGGATCGCCGCCAGCGTGAAGCGCGGGTCCTGCTTGGTCGGCAGGTCCTTCAGCGAATGGACGGCGAAGTCGACCTCGTCCTCCATGAGCTTGTCGCGCAGCGCGCTGACGAACACGCCCGTGCCGCCGAGCTGCGCGAGGTGGGCCTTGGTGACGTCGCCGAACGTCGTGACACCCACCAGCTCGACCGCGCGTCCGGTGAGCCGCGTGTAGTCGTCGGCCACCATCTGGGACTGCGTGGTGGCCATCAGGCTACGACGCGTCCCCAGCCGCAGAGCTCCCGACGTCACAGCTCCACCTCCCTCACGGCCTCGGGCATCTTCGGATCGAGATTGAACAGCTCACGCAGCGCTTCCGCATAATGATCGCCTCCTGGGCAGGTGGCGAGTTGCTTGACACGCACAGTGGGCTCGTGGAGCAGCTTGTCGACGACGCGCTGCACGGTCATGGCGACCTCGTCGCGCGCCTTCTCGTCGAGGTCGGGCACCCGCATGAGCAGGCGGCCGAGCTCCGACTCGACCACGCTCGCCGCCTTGCTGCGCAGCGCCACCACGGTCGGGGTGACCTTGGCGGCCCGCTCGGCGTCGAGGTAGGCGCGCAGCTCCTCGGCCACGAGCGCGCGGACGGACTCGACGGCGTCGCCGCCGCGGGAGCCGATCCCGGACTCCTGGATCGTCTCCAGATCCACCAGCGTGACGCCGGGCACGGCCCGGACGCCCGGGTCGATGTCGTGCGGCAGCGCCAGGTCCAGCAGGAACGCGGGCCGGCTCAGCATGCCGGGCGTGATGACATGACGCCCGGCGCCCGTGCAGGTGATGACGATGTCGGCCCCGGCCAGCTCGTCGGCCACGGCGGCGAAGCCCACCGCCCGGCCGCCGACGGACTCGGCCAGCCGCGCGCCGCGCTCGTACGTACGGTTGGCCACCACGATGTCGGTGACCCCGGCGCGTGCCAGCGTGACGGCGGCCAGCGAGCTCATGGAGCCCGCCCCGACCACCAGCGCCCGCCGCCCGGCCAGGTCGCCGGCCAGGGCCAGCCCGGCGGAGACGAGGGAGGCGCCGGCCTGGTCGATGCCGGTCTCGTGGTGCGCCCGCTTGCCGACCCGCAGCGCCTGCTGGACCAGCTCGTTGAGAGTGGCTCCGACGGTGCCGTGGCGCTGCGCCAGCTTGAGCGCCTGGCGGACCTGGCCGAGGATCTGGCCCTCGCCCACGACCATGGAGTCGAGCCCGCACACCATGGAGAACAGGTGTTCGACGGCCCGCTCCTCGTAGTGCACGTAGAGGTGCGGCGTCAGCTCCTCGACCGGGACGCCCGAGTGGACGCCGAGCAGGCCGGTGACGGCGGTGACGGCGGCGTGGAAGCGGTCGACCGTGACGTAGACCTCGACCCTGTTGCAGGTCGAGACCACCATGGCCTCCGCGACGCAGGGATCCTGCTGCACGTCGTACAGGAGTTTGGCGAGCGCGTCGCCGGTGACCGAGACGCGCTCCAAAAGCGCCACCGGAGCGGTCCGGTGGCTGAGTCCGATAGCCAGAACACTCATTGACTGTCCACCGCCATGAGTGGCCCCCCAGCCTTGCGTTGCTCGTGGAACGCGAGAATCTGCAGTTCGATAGATAGGTCGACTTTACGGACATCGACGCCGTCCGGCACGGAAAGCACAACTGGGGCGAAGTTCAGGATGCTGGTCACACCCACGGAAATCACGCGATCGCACACTTCCTGCGCCGCGGCCGCCGGTGTCGCCAGAACCACGATCGAGACTCCACGCCGCTTGATGACGGCTTCCAGTTCGTCGATGTGCTCAACATTCAACCCCGCGATGGTGTCGCCCACGACTTCGGGGTCGGCGTCCACGAGGGCTGCGACCCGGAAGCCCCTGGAGACGAAACCGCCGTAGTTGGCCAGCGCCCGGCCGAGGTTACCGACTCCGACGATCGCGACCGCCCAGTCTTGCGTCAGGCCGAGCTCTCGGGAGATCTGATAGACGAGGTACTCGACGTCATAGCCTACGCCGCGGGTGCCGTAGGAGCCGAGGTGTGACAGATCCTTGCGCAGCTTGGCCGAGTTGACGCCGGCGGCGACGGCCAGGTCCTCGGAGCTGACGGTCGCGATGCCCCGCTCGGCCATCCCGTGCAGCGCCCGGAGGTACAACGGAAGCCTGGCGACCGTCGCCTCGGGAATGCCGCGGTCGCGGGGCTGGGACGGGCTCTTCACGTGCCGGAGCTCCAGGGGACGGGCGGTGTGGGGACCGCGTGAACGGAATCGAACCGTCTTTCAGGTTAATCCCTTTGTGAACCGATGCACAAAGTCGCGACGGTAGCGTGTGCGTATGCATCGCATCACGTTGCTCGGCAAGCCCGGCTGTCACCTGTGTGAGGACGCGCGAGAGATCATCGCCAAGGTGGCAGGCGAGCTCGGGGTGCCGTGGGAGGAGATCAGCATCGAGTCCTCCGAGGAGCTTCAGGAGAAGTACTGGGAGATGATCCCGGTCACGCTGATCGACGGCGTGCAGCACGACTTCTGGCGGGTCGACGAGGCCCGGCTGCGGGCGGCCCTCAGTACATGACCGTCGGGAGCGGCACCACCTTCGCGGCGTTGACATTGAGCTCGATGACGTTGGTGGCCAGCACCATCGCCTGCCGCTCGTTGAGGAACCTCTCGACGTGGGGCTGGCGCTGGTGGTCGCCGTAGGCGATCTCGTCGCGGTAGAGCTCGTAGACGATGCGCTGCAGGGGCGCCGACTTGACCGCGTGGCAGGCGTACACGAGCGTGTCGGGCTCGCCGCGGCGCACGGCCTCGACGGTCGCCTCGGCCAGCCGGTCGAACGCCTCGCCGGCCCCGTCCATGATCGTGAAGACGGTGAGCAGGCCGTAGATTTTCGGTGAGGGCTTGCCGGAGCCGGGCTGCTGTTGCTGCTGCGGCCCGGGCGAGAACAGCTCGGCGCCCGGGTAGACCGCGCCGGTCCCCGGCATCGCGAAGTCGGGGCGCTGGGGCGGCGCCTGCGCGGCGGGCGGCGCGCCGTTCATGATGTAGCCGGTCGAGGGGCCCGAGTCGGGCGGCGGCGCCATGCGCGCGGCGTAGTCGACCCCCTGGTCGCCCGCCCGGTATTCGGCCACCAGATCGCCCAGGCCCGACGACCTGCGCGGCGGGGCGGGCGGGAGCCCTGGACCTCCGGGAACGGGCTCCGGCATGCCCCTGGGGCCCGGCGGGGGCGCCTCGTCGCGGAACATGGGCCGCTCGTCATGGTGCTGCGCACGCTCCTCGCGGCGCTGAGAGCGATCGTCGCGGCGCGAAGGGCGCTCGTCGCGGTCGGAGTCGAAGTCGTCCTCGTCGTCGTCCTCGTACGGCGCCAGGGGCCGCAGCACGGTGTACCAGACGGCCGCCGCGGCGACGGCCAGCAGCGCCGTGGTGAACAGCGCCGGCACCGTGAACCTCATCGCGCCCACGAGCGCCATCCCCGAGGGGACGATGACCGCCGACGCGTGCAGGTTGTCGGTGTCGTACTCGTCACCCTGGCGCCACTTGAGCCCCGCCACGACGAGCATGCCGAGCATGACCAGGACGTCGACGACGTGCACGCCGAGCAGCAGCTTGTCGGGGATGATCGCCCAGAATTGGGCGGCCGCCGGCAGCGACTTGCCCAGCTCCTCGCTCTTGAGCGGGTCGAAGATGAGGATGGCCACCGACACGATCGTCAGGGCGATGCCGAACAGCCATGCGAGGAACCTCGGCGGCGCCTTCTCCGCCAGCAGCTGGACCATGCCGACGGCCAGCCAGAGCGGCGCCAGCAGCGATCCCGTGATCTGGTAGATCCGGAACGTGACCGAGCCGAACCCGAAGACGTAGCCGACGCCGATCACGGCCAGTGACAGGCAAAGAGACACGACTGCAACGGTCCAGGCGATCAACCACCCCTCAGGCTCGTCGCGAAGTCGTTGAATCAGGGCGCCCACCGCGATCGCGGCCAGGAGGGCGCCCGCGAAAGCTATGACAGCAACGAGGATCTCCATGGTGACTCCAATGCTGCCGGACGATGCCTCCCAGCCGGTAGCCGAAGAGGGAACGGGTCGGGAGACACGGTATCCGCCGATTACGCCTAGTCATGCCAGCAAGCTGTGGATTGTGGAATTTCCGGTTGATTTCTAGAGTGTTCGAGCACGCCGCACCCCTTACCCGTAGGGATACCGGATGCCTGACTCGTCACCGTTCGCCGGGCTGCTTGCGCCAGCGGTCGCTGTGCCTGCCCGGACGGGCGAGCCCGCCGTGCGTGAAGAAGTGCCCGACGACATCCGCACGCTGGTGCTGCACGCCAAAAGTGGCTGCACCGATTCCTTTGGCACGCTCTACGACCGATATGTGGATCTGGTCTACCGCTACATCTACTTCAGGGTGGGGTCACACCAATTAGCCGAGGACCTCACCAGCGAGACCTTCCTGCGCGCGCTGCGCAGGATCGGCGACTTCACGTGGCAGGGGCGCGACTTCGGCGCCTGGCTCGTGACCATCGCCAGAAACCTGGTCACCGACCACTTCAAGTCCGGTCGCTACCGGCTGGAGATCCCGACGGGCGAGATCATCGACGTACCCCTCGACGGCTCGCACATCCCTGAGAACGCCGTGGTCAACGCCATCATCAACGACAGGGTGCTGCGTGCCGTACGAGATCTCAATCCCGAGCAGCAGGAGTGTGTGGTCCTGCGCTTCCTGCACGGCCTCTCGCTCGCGGAAACCGCGCTGATCATGGGGAAGAAGAGTGGAGCGATCAAAGCGCTGCAGTTCCGTGCCGTCCGGGCGCTGGCCAGGGCACTTAAGCACGATCTGGCGTAACTTCCCCCATCCGCACCTCGTTAGTCAGATGTCACTGCCGGATCAGTCAGGGAGCTGTCATGGGTAGGGCGCGCAGGGAGCGGGAGCTCGTGCTCGAGCATCTCGCGGAGCTGCGCAGCCTGCCGCTCGGCGGCATGCCCGAGCCCGCCTTCCGCGAGCGGCTGCGCGCGGAACTCCTCTCCGGCGCGCTCCTGGACGCCCCCGAGCCGGAAAGGCCCGCTCACCGCCGCCCGGCGCGCCGAAGGCCGCTGCTGTCGCAGCTGGCCACGCTGGCGCTGGCGGCGACCATGATGATCTCCTCCTTCGCCACGTACCAGTCGGTGCCGGGAGACTCCCTCTACCCGCTCAAGCGCGCCGCGGAGAGCACGCTCGTACGCCTCAGCAGCGACGACGCCGAACGCGGCGAACGCGAGCTCGACTCGGCCAAGACCCGGGCCAGGGAGGTCGCCACCCTGCTCGGCTCGGCCGAGGGCGGCCCGCTGGTCGGCAGGACGCTGAAGGACATGGAGGAGTCGACGCGCTCGGGCATCAGCAGGCTGGAGCGGGCGGAGCCGCGCTCCCCTAAGATCAAGACTTTCGCCCGCGACCAGAAGAAGGTGGTCGGGCCGATACTCACGCAGCTCGACGAATCACAACTTGCCCAGGCGGAGGGATACCTTGACTACATCGAGGGTCTGGTCGCGCCTGGCTAGGAAAGTAAGCTGAGCGCCATGTGGCGGCTAATTCGACGAGGACACGAGGTGGCGCCCGAGGTCGCCGGCGAGGCCGCGGCGCAGGCGGCGGCCACCGTCGCCCCGGTCGAGCCCGACCTGGAGGCGGCGGCGTTCTTCGACGTCGACAACACGATGATGCGCGGGGCCTCGATCTACCACTTCGCCAGAGGGCTGGCGACGCGGGGCATGTTCACGACGTCCGACCTGATGAAGTTCGCGGTCGGGCAGGCCGTGTTCAGGCTGCGCGGCAACGAGAACCCCGAGCACATCGCGGTCGCCAGGGAGACGGCGCTGGCGTTCGTGGCGGGGGCCAAGGTCGACGACGTCGTACGGCTCGGCGAGGAGATCTACGACGAGGTCATGGCCGACCGCATCTGGGGCGGCACCCGTTCCCTCGCCCAGAGCCACCTGGACGCGGGCCAGCGCGTCTGGCTCGTCACCGCCACCCCCGTGGAGCTGGCCCGCGTCATCGCGCAGCGGCTCGGCCTGACCGGCGCCCTCGGCACGGTCGCCGAGACCCGCGACGGGATCTACACGGGACGCCTGGTGGGCGACCTCCTGCACGGTCCCGCCAAGGCGGAGGCGGTGCGGGCCCTGGCCCGCCACGAGGGGCTCGACCTGACCCGCTGCACGGCCTACAGCGACTCGGCCAACGACCTGCCGATGCTGTCGCTGGTGGGCTCGGCGGTGGCCATCAACCCGGACAGCGAGCTGCGCGAGCACGCCAGGAAGCACGACTGGCCCGTCAAGGACTTCCGCACCGGCCGCAAGGCCACCCTGACGGCCCTGCCCATCGCGGCCGGCGTGGGCGCCATAGCCGGCGGCATCGCCGCCGGCATCGCCCTCCGCCGCCATTACCGCAACTCCATCTGACCTTTTACGGCTGAGCACGGGCGGCTCCAACCGCCGCACGGGGCCGGCCCCCGTCCAGGGGGACGGTCACCAGGCGTGCGGGGCCGGGCGCCGTCACGGCGAGTCCTTCACCCGCCGAGGCCCTTGAAGAGCTTGGCCGCCTCCGGTTGTCTCCACTGCAGGCGGTTCTTGTCCGCCGGATACGGCTCCCAGGGGACCGTCGTGAAGTGCAGCTTGGTGCCTGACAGCTCGCCGGCCAGCTCGTACATCGACTCCAGGTCCAGATCGGTCTTGACCGACTTGCGCATCTCCTCCAGGAACGACTTGAGCAGCTCGGGCGAGGAGAACGCCGACCGGCCCTTCTTCAGCATCGCCAGCACGAGGGTCTGCTGCCGCTTCATCCGCTGGATGTCCGACCCGTCGCCGTAGTTCCGCAGCCGCATGTAGCCCAGTGCGGCCTCCCCGTTCAGAATGCTCTTGCCGGCCGGCAGCTTGAGCTTCGACGCCTTGTCGTCCACGGCCCTGGGCAGCGTCACCTCGACGCCCCCGATCGCGTCCACCATGCCCTTGAAGCCCGCGAAGTCCACCTCCACCGAGTGCTGGATCCGCAGCCCCGTCAGGGACTCCAGAGTGCGCTTGAGACAGCCCGCCCCGCCGGTGTCGTACGCGGAGTTGATCATGTCGACCCTGGAGGGCGACGAGCCGCAGCGGGGGATCGTGACCATCGAGTCGCGCGGGACGCTGACGGCGGTGGCGCGGCCGCGGTCGGCGGGGACGTGGACGATCATGATCGTGTCGGACCGCTTGCCGGCGTTCCGCCTGGCCATCTCGGGGCCGTACTTGGCGTTGCCGTCGCCCTCGCGGGTGTCGGAGCCGATCACCAGCACGTTCCGCGTGCCGCTCATGTCCACGGCCTGCGAACCGGCGGGCGGCGCGGCCGTGGGGCGGCCGCTGACGAGCACGGCGGGCACGGCGACGGCGCCGGCCGTGGCCACCGCGACGAGCCCCGCCGTCCACCAGGCGGCCCACCGGCGGCGGGGACGGCCGCGCAGCAGGCGTTCGCGCTGGCGGACGAGCGTCGCGGGCGCCTCGTGCCCGATCTGCGCCCCGAGGTCCCGGAGCAGCTTCAGGTCGTCCATCGTCACTCCTCCTCCATGGGGTTGGTGTCGCCGAGTGCGGCCCGCACCTTCCGCCTGCCCCTGTTGAGGCGGGAGCGCACGGTTCCGATGGGGATGCCGAGCGCCCGCCCGACCTCCTCGTACGTGAGATCGCCCCAGGCGATGAGCAGCAGCACGTCCCGGTCCTTGGCGGGCAGCGCCGCGAGGGCCCCGGCCAGTTCGGCGCGGACGGCCTGGGCGGTGACCCCGGCGGCCACGCGGTCCGCGGGCGACTCCACGTCGGAGTCGACAGGGGCGCGCAGGAGGGCCCGGTAGCGGGCCGCCTCCTTGCGGTGGTGCCGGGAGATGAGCTTGGTGAGGATGCCGAACAGCCACGGCCGGGCGTCCGGGTACGCCAGGTCGTAGCTCTTCCTGCGCGAGAAGGCGACCAGGAACGTCTCGCCGACGAGGTCCTCGGCCGGCTCGGGGCCGAGGCGTTTGGAGACGTACCGGTAGAGCATCGCGGAGTAGCGGTCGAAGAGCTCGGCGAACGCCTCGGGTTCGGTCCACGAGGCGCTCACGAGCTCCGAATCCGCACTCCTGGTGGCGGGTTGCGTGATCATCTCCGCCCTTCTGTGGGAGATCGGTCACGGATGTCTCGCCACAACCCGCCTAAAGGGTTCACACTTCTTTGAGCTGACCGCCGTCGATCACGAACTCGGCGCCGGTGGTGCTGCCGGACCGCGGCGACGCGAGCAGGACGACCGCGTCGGCGATCTCCTGCGGGTGGACGAGCCGCCCCGTGGCCAGCTTCATCATGGCCGGAGCGACCTCGGCGATCACGCTCTTCTTGTCGGAGCCCACCATGCCCGCGAAGACCTCGGCCGCGCCGCCCTCCTTGGTCCACCAGTCCGTGAGCACCGGGCCGGGCATCACCGTGTTGACCCTGACGCCCTGGGGCCCGTACTCCTCCGAGACGGCCTTGGTGATCTGGTTCACGGCCGCCTTGGCGGCGCCGTAGTCGACGTTGATGGGGCCGGCCTGCCTGCTCATGGTCGAGGAGACGTTGACGATCGAGCCGCCGCCCCGCTCCAGCATGACGGGCAGGGCCGCCCGGATCATGCGCACGACCGAGAACAGGTTGAACTCGAACATGGCCGCCCAGTCCTCGTCGGAGGGCGTAAGGAACCCGGCGCGCGGCAGCGTCGCCCCCGGCGGCGGGCCGCCGGCGTTGTTGACCAGGATGTCCACCCCGCCGAACTCCTCCATGGCCCGCGCCACGACCCGCGCGGGCGCCTCGGGGTCCATCAGGTCGACGGCCACGTGCACGACCTTGTCGGGCAGCTCGTCCGTACGGGTCCGCGAGGCCGCCACGACGTGGGCGCCCTCCTCGGCCAGAGTGGTGGCCACGGCCAGTCCGATGCCCTTGGACGCGCCGGTGACGACGGCGACGCGGCCGGAAAGCTGAAGATCCATGGGATTCCTCCCGGTGTTCGGCGAATGTGTCGCCCGTTGAACACCGGTGGCGCCCCGCAGGTTTCACACGAAGGGCGGGAAGGCGTGCCCCCGGCGCAGCCGCAGCTCGTTGAGCATCTGCTGGATGACCTCGCGTACGTGGTCGGTGAGGTTGAAGACCAGCATCGGGTCGTCGGCCGCGGACGGCTCGTACTCGTCGGTGCGGATCGGCTCGCCGAACTCGATCATCCACTTGGACGGCAGCGGCACCAGCCCGAGCGGCCCGAGCAGCGGGAAGAACGGCGTGATCGGCAGATAGGGCAGCCCGAGCATCCTGGCCAGGAACTTCAGATCGCCGAGCTTGGGATAGATCTCCTCGGCCCCCACGATCGCGGTGGGCACGATCGGCACCCCCGCGCGGATGGCCGAGGCCACGAAGCCGCCGCGGCCGAACCGCTGCAGCCGGTAGCGGTCGGCGAACGACTTGCCCACACCCTTGAAGCCCTCGGGGAACACCCCGACCAGCTCGCCCTTGCGCAGCAGCCGGTCGGCGTCCTCGGGGCAGGCCAGCGTGTGGCCGGTCTTGCGGGCCAGGTGGCTGAGCACCGGGAGCTGGTAGACCAGGTCGGCGCCGAGCAGCCGCAGCGGCCGGCGGGCCTCGTCGTGCAGGGCCACCTGCAGCATCAGTGCGTCGACCGGCAGCGTGCCCGAGTGGTTGGCGACGACCAGCGCCCCGCCCTCGTCGGGGATGTTCTTGAGCTTGACCGTCTCGACCCTGAACCAGTCGTTGTAGAGCGGCCTGATCAGCTCCAGGACCACCTTGTCGGTCAGCTCGGCGTCGTAGCCGAACTCGTCGACCTCGTACTCGCCCTCGACGCGCCTGCGCAGGAAGGCCAGCAGCCCGGCCACCCGATCGGGCTCCTCGAACGACGGCGCCGCGCTGATCGGGATCACCACGGCGTCCTCATGCTCCTGGGGAACGCTCAACTCCGCACACCTCCGAGCGGGTGCAGGCCGTGCGAGCGCAAGAAGTCGTCGAACGCCGCCCCGGTCGTGAACTTGGGCTTCCATCCGAGCGCCGCCTCCAGCGCGGAGGTGTCGACCGCGCGCCCATGGCACATCAGCCTGACCTGCTCGGGCGAGTATTCGACCAGCCCGATCCTGCGTACGGCGTTGCCCAGCACCTTGAACGCGGGCGAGGGCAGCGGCATCGAAGGCCGGCCCGCCCGCCTGGCGCACTGCGACAGCAGCAGCACGCCTGCCCCGGCCACGTTGAACGTGCCGGGGTGGTCTTCGGTCGCCATCCGGCGCAACACCTCGACCGCGTCGTCCTCGTGGATGAACTGCAGTCGCGGGTCGAAGCCGAACACGGTCGGCAGCACCGGCTGGGTGAAGTAACGGGTCAGCGGCGAGTCGACGCCGGGACCCATGAAGTTGGCGAAGCGCAGCATCGACACCGTCACGTCGGGACGGCGCCGGGCGAAGCCCCGGACGTAGCCCTCGACCTCGACCGCGTCCTTGGCGTAGCCGTGGGTGGGGCCGTCGTGGGGCTCCAGGTCCTCGGTGAACACCGCGGGATCCCGCGGCGACGAGCCGTAGACGGCGGTGGTGGAGCGGACCACCACGCGCCGCACGGTCGCCGACCGCTGGCAGGCACCGAGCAGTTGCATGGTGCCGATCACGTTGTGCTCTTTCATGGCGACCCTGCCACCGCTCCTCGACGGAGCGCTGACCAGGCTCATGTGCACAACAGTGTCGATGTCGGCAGCCGCGATCACCTGAGCGATGTCAGGGCTGCGCAAATCCACCCGGACGAACTCAGTCCGGCCGAGAGAGATGCCGCCGTCCCGCGTCAGCCAGGGGGGCGGCACGGTGTCAACTCCAATGACGCGGCTGATGTCCGGGTCGGACGCAAGAACGCTCGCCACCCGGGCGCCGATATGGCGCGAGACCCCGGTGACCAGCACAGTGTGGGTCATCAGCGCCTCGCAGCTGCGTAAGTTACTTCTTGTTACGCCGCTGGATGCGCGTCTTCTTGAGCAGCTTGCGGTGCTTCTTCTTAGCCATCCGCTTGCGGCGCTTCTTGATCACAGAGCCCACGGGACCCCCAGGTACTGATAGCAAGTCTGACCGGAGTGCGAGCGCACACCGGCTCACAGACTACCGGCGATCGACGGTGGATCGCCCCACCGGGGGGTGAGAGCCCGGTCGCGCCTTCCGGCGGCCGGGCCTCTCCCGGGACAGCTTTCACGACATTCACGACATGACGGGTCACGTCGCTACTTCAGCCTGCCTCGATGTAGGCCTCCCGCAGATAGTCGTGTACCGCCTGCTCAGGCACCCTGAACGACCGGCCGACACGGATGGCCGGCAACTCGCCAGAGTGGACGAGCCGGTACACCGTCATCTTGGACACCCTCATGACCGTCGCCACTTCCGCGACGGTCAGGAACTTCACCTCACTGAGAGGTCTTTCGCCTGCACCCATCGGACGCCTCTTCCGCACGTGTTTCCGGGTTATCCCCACTGGTGCCATTGCTCACGCACGTGTACTGCCGTCAGCGTAAGTCGGGACTCCGGGTGCGCAAACCCCCTAGTTTCTCAGTCGCCGGAGCCGCCTGTCAGCCGAACCAGCGAAATCGCTGGTGAGCAGCCGGGCAGAGCACCTCACCTGGACGTTGGAACTGTCCAAGTTGCCACACATAAGAGTCGCCGGAGCCCCATCAAAAGTTGGCAAAGGGACAGCGAGCCCCTTGGAATGCAGGCGCGAAAAGACGGTATGCGGAGGACCGAATTCGACTCAAAGGGCTCGTGAGACGTGAGTGACGATCCGCTCCGTCAGCGGAGCGTAAAAGCGTGGTAGCACATTGTCATCAAGCGGTACGACCACGTCAATCTTTCCTTCGGCCTCGCCGAGGAACAGCCCGGGGTCGTTGCTGTCGGCGAACGCCACCGTGTGCGCACCGGCCTCTCCCGCCGCTCCCGCCCAGCCGTGGTCGGCGATCACGAGGTCGGGAAGCTCCCCGCCGAGCTCGTCGATCATGTGGCGCATGGGCGTGGCGTCGTGGGTGTGCACGAACGCGCCCCGGTCGTCGAGCATGGCGACGTCCTGCAGGTAGCGGATCTTCCGCCGGCGCCCGAAACCGGCTCCGGAGTACGACCATCCCTCGCCGGGCGCGAGCAGCTGGGCCCCGCGTTCGGCGCAGAGCCGCGCCAGCGGCAGGTGCACGGCGAGCAGCCCGGTCGGGTGCCCGGTGGCGAGCAGGACGCGCGGGTTCTCCCGCGACAGCACGGCGGCGATGGACTCGGCCATGTCGTCGAGCGCGTCGATCGTCAGGTCGGGGTCGATGGTGTCCTGGCCCCAGCGGTGGTCGGGGT
The DNA here is from genome assembly GCF_043496855.1 of Nonomuraea sp. JJY05. Taxonomy (NCBI): domain Bacteria; kingdom Bacillati; phylum Actinomycetota; class Actinomycetes; order Streptosporangiales; family Streptosporangiaceae; genus Nonomuraea; species Nonomuraea sp. JJY05. The sequence continues at coordinate 86,454 of NZ_JBIEIS010000040.1, read as the reverse complement.
CGGGGACCACGCCGGCCGACTTGGTCATGAGCGCCAGGATGTCGCGGTACGACCACGGCTGGTCGAAGGTCAGGCCCAGCTTGTAGTGCGGGTCACCGTTGGCGAGCGAACTGTAGTGGTCGAGGTTGTTCTCTCGGGGGGTCGCGACGTCGCCGGCTATTCGAGTCTGGACAAGATGCTCTCGTAGTTGGTCGCGGCTAAGCACAGCACTTCCTCGTTAGGGCATCGGATCGAGGCCGTGCAGGGGGAACACCGCATGTCGGGTCGCCATGACAGCACGGTCAATGGGGTCCGCTGGGTCATAACCACCAGAGATGTCACGAAATTCCGGATTGCGACCATCCGTCATCGTCAGCGGCGGCGTCTCGCCCGTACGTTCCCTGACGAACTGGCGCCAGCTCTGGCTCGTCGGCGTGGCCGGATCGATCGGGTGACCGGCCAGTTCGGCGATGAGATGGGTCCACGCCCGCGGCACCACCTGCACCAGCTCGTAACCGCCGCCACCGGTGGCGATCCACCGGCCGCCGGCCGTCTCGTGGGCCAGGCGGTGCAGGGCGGCGTACGCGGCCCGCTGGCCGTCGACGCTGAGCATGAGATTGGCCAGGGGGTCGAGCGCGTGGCTGTCGCAGCCGTGCTGGGTGACCAGGATCTCCGGCCTGAACTCGCGCAGCAACGGTGGCACGACCGCGTGGAAGGCCCGCAGCCACCCCGAGTCGCCGGTCCCCGCGGGGAGCGCGACGTTGACGGACGTGCCCTCCGCCCCGGTCTCCTCCGGGAAGCCGGTGCCGGGGAACAGCGTGCGCGGGCTCTCGTGCAGGCTGATCGTCAGGACCCTGGGGTCGTCGTAGAAGGCCGCCTGGACGCCGTCGCCGTGGTGGACGTCCACGTCCACGTACGCGATGCGGCCGGCCCCCTGCCGCAGCAGCCAGGCGATGGCCAGCGCGGGATCGTTGTAGACGCAGAAGCCGCTCGCGGTGGAGGGCATCGCGTGGTGGAGGCCGCCGGCGACGTTGACGGCGTGCTCGGCCGAACCCTCCCAGACCGCGCGGGCGGCGGCCAGCGAAGCGCCGGCGATCAGCGCGGAGGCGTCGTGCACGCCCTGGAACGCGGGGTTGTCCGGCGTGCCGAGCCCGGCGCCGAGATCGGGCCGCCCGGCGACGGACACGCGCTTGACGGCCTCGATGTAGTCGCTCGTGTGGACCATGGCCAGCTCGGCGTCGGTCGCGGGCTCGCAGCCGGCCAGCTCGACCTTGTCGAGCACGCCGAGCGCGCGGGCGAGCGCCATGGTCAGCTCCACCCGGACGGGGGCGAGCGGATGGCTCGGGCCGAAGTTGTAGGAGGTGAGAGCGTCGTCCCAGATCACCCGCGCCGACCGGCTCATCCGTGTCCTCTCCCTGGTCCTTGGGGCCGACGTTACCGCAGGGCAGACGCCGCGTTGTAGTCCAGGACCAGCCAGCCGATCTAGAAATTTCCTGATTAGGGTCGTAGCGTGCGGCGAACCTTCCTCAAGATCGTGCGCTACTTCAGACGTCCCAGGGTCTTCGACACGACGCTGGTGGTCGTGCTCTCCCTTCCCGCTCTGATCGCGCTGCTCGTCATGCTTTCCCGGGGCGACATGGAGTCCGTGCGGAGCGTGGCGTTCTACCTGGCGGGCATGCCGCCCCTGCTCATGCGCCGCCGCAGGCCGCTGCTCACCGTCGCGCTGGTGACCTTGGTGGACGTCGCGAACATCGCGACCGAGACGGCGCTGAACAGCGGCGTGGCCGCGTCCATCGCGCTCTACAGCGTGGGCCGCTACACCGCGGGCCGCACGACCGCGATCACGACGGCGGCGGTGTTCGCCGAGTACGCGACGGCCGCGCAAGTGCTCAGGCAGTTCACCGGCGGCTGGGTGATCTCCCTGTTCTCCGTCGGCGTGCCCGTGGGGATCGGGTTGATCGTCCGGCTCAGGACCGAGCTCGCCGAGCGCGGCCGGCGCGAGGCCGCCGACGCGGCCGTGCGCGCCGAGCGGCGGCGCATCGCCAGGGAGCTGCACGACGTGGTCGCCCACCACATCACCGTCATCAACGCCCTGGTCGGCGGCGCGCGGGCGACTCTCCCACCCGAGCAGGAGGTCACCAGGAACGCGCTGGAGAGCGCCGAACAGACCGCCCGGCAGGCGATGTCGGAGATGCGCCGCCTGCTGGACGTGCTCAGGGCCGACGGCAGCGAGGGCCCGGACGCCGCGACGGGGGTGGGCGCGGACCGGCTACCCTCGTTGATCAAGGAGGCGAAGTCGGCGGGGCTGCCCGCCAGCCTGGTCGTGACGGGCGAGCCCGTCGCCCTGCCCGCGACCGTCGACCACGCCGTCTACCGGATCGTGCAGGAGGCGCTGACCAACACCCGCAAGCACGCGACCAGCGCCAGGGCGAGCGTGCGGCTGGCGTACGAGCCCCGGGCCGTGGAGGTCGAGGTGGTGGACGACGGGCCGGCCGCGGGCGGCGGCACGCCGGGGTTCGGGCTCGGCGGCATGGCCGAACGGGTGGCGTTATGCGGCGGCCAGCTCTCGACCGGGCCCCGCCCAGAAGGAGGCTTCCGCGTGCACGCCCGCATCCCCCTGGAGGCGCCGTGAAGATCAAGATACTGCTGGCCGACGACCACGAGCTGGTCCGCAAGGGCTTCCGGCTGATGCTCGACGCGCAGCCCGACCTCGACGTGGTCGGCGAGGCCGCGGACGGGGCCGAGGCGGTGGAGCTGTGCCGGCGGCTGCGGCCCGACGTGGTGCTGATGGACCTGCACATGCCGGGCCTCGACGGGGTGCGCGCGACCGAGCTGATCACCGCGGAGCTGCCGGAGGTGCGGGTGCTCGCGCTGAGCACGTTCGACCTGGACGAGAACGTGGTCGCGGCGCTCAGGGCGGGCGCCGGCGGGTTCCTGCCCAAGGACGTCTCCCCCGAGGAGCTCATCGAGGGGGTGCGCGTGGTGCACCGGGGCGAGTCGGCCGTCGCGCCGCGCCTGCTGACCCGGCTGATCGGCACGTTCGTACGCGTGACGGATCCGCGGCCAAGCGAGGACATCCATCACACGAGGCCGGGCGGAGCCCGGCCGGAGGGCAGGGCCCGTCCGAGGCCGATCCCCGCCGAGCTGGACGGGCTGACCGACCGCGAGCGGGAGGTCCTCGTGCTGATCGCCCGCGGCAGGTCCAACGCCGAGATCGCCCACGACCTGTCCGTCTCCCCCTCGACCGTCAAGAACCACGTGACGAGCCTGTTCGCCAAGATCGGGGTCAGGGATCGGGCGCAGGCCGTGATCGTGGCGTACGAGGCGGGGCTGATCCGCCCAGGAGAGTAGGACCAGGCTCCCAGGCCCCTCGCCGGAGACGGTTCCCGGGCAGGAGGAAACCGGGCGCACGCGACGGCACGCTGGGATCATGAGCGCGATACGAGCTACGAACCTGAGCAAGCGCTACGGCGGCACCACGGCCGTCTCAGACCTGTCCTTCGACGTCGAGCCGGGCCAGGTGACCGGATTCCTGGGGCCCAACGGAGCCGGCAAATCGACGACCATGCGCATGATCCTCGGGCTCGACCGGCCGTCCGGCGGCTCGGTGCTCGTGGACGGCCGGCCGTACGGGGAGCTGAGGCATCCGCTGCGCAAGGTGGGCGCGCTGCTGGACGCCAAGGCCGTGCACGGCGGGCGGAGCGCGCACAACCACCTGCTGGCCATCGCGCAGAGCAACGGCATCCCCGCGAGCCGCGTGAACGAGGTGCTGGACGCGGTGGGCCTGCGCGAGGTGGCCAAGCGGCGGGTCGGCGGCTTCTCGCTGGGCATGTCGCAGCGGCTGGGCATCGCCGCGGCGCTGCTCGGCGACCCGGAGATCCTGATCTTCGACGAGCCCGTCAACGGGCTCGACCCCGACGGCATCCTGTGGATCCGCACGTTCATGCGCAAGCTGGCCGCCGAGGGCCGGACCGTGTTCGTCTCCAGCCACCTGATGAGCGAGATGGCGCAGACGGCCGACCACCTGATCGTGATCGGCAGGGGACGGCTCATCGCCGACACGAGCGTGCAGGAGTTCATCGGGCGCAGCTCGCAGGGCTACGTACGGGTCCGCTCGCCCCGGCTGGCCGAGGTGGCCGAGCTGGTCAAGGTCGGCGAGCTGCACCCCGACCACCTGCGCGTGACCGCGATGAGCACGCTCGAGATCGGCACCCTCACCGCCCGGGCCGGGATCCCGCTGGAGGAGCTGACGTTCGTGCAGCCCTCGCTGGAAGCGGCCTACATGGAGCTCACCAAGGACAGCCTGGAGTTCTCGTCGTGATCGACATCCTCAGGTCCGAATGGACCAAGATCCGCTCGGTCCGCTCCACGGTGTGGACGCTGGCCGTCACCGCGCTGCTGATGCTGGGCATGGGCGCGCTCATCAGCGTCGCCGCCGAAAATTCGGCCGACGGGCCGATCGACGCACCGCAGGCGATCATGATGGGGCTGGTCGGCACCATGTTCGCCTCGCTGTCCATGGCCACGCTGGGCGTGCTGGTCATCTCCAGCGAGTACCGCACGGGCGGCATCCGCACGTCGCTGATGGCCGTGCCCAGGCGCATGAGCCTGCTGACCGGCAAGATCGTGGTGTTCACGGCGGTGTCCCTGGTCGTCTCCACGGTCGCGTCCGCGGCCTCGGTCGTCGTCAGCCTGGCGGTCACGCAGCCGCCGGCGCTCCAGACCGGTGACGTGGTCCAGGCCGTGCTCGGGGGCGGCCTCTACCTGACCGCCTGCGGGCTGTTCGGGCTGGGGCTGGGCACGCTCGTCCGGCACACGCCGGGCGCGATCGTCTCGGCCATCGCGCTGATGCTGGTCCTGCCGCAGGTGACGACCATGCTGCCCGGCCAGTGGGGCAAGACCGTGTCCGACTACTTCACCACCAACGCCGGCTCCCAGATCGTGATGCCCCGGGGCGGCAGCTCGCTCGGCCCGTGGAACGGGTTCGGCGTCTACCTCGTCTGGGTCGTGATCGCCATGATCGCGGGGGCCGCCCTGATGCAGAGGCGGGACGCCTGAGATCACTCGGCCCGGAGGGCGACGACGGGGTCCAGCCGGCCCGCCCTCCGCGCCGGCGCCACCCCGAAGAACACCCCGACCGCCGCCGACACCCCGAACGCCAGCGCGATCGACCACCACGTGATCGACGCGGGTACCTCGGTGAACGCCGCGATGGCCAGCGCGCCACCCACCCCGAGCACGATCCCGGCGAGCCCGCCGATCGTGGTCAGCAGCACCGCCTCGATGAGGAACTGGGCGAGGATGTCGCGCTGCCTGGCGCCCAGCGCCTTGCGCAACCCGATCTCCCGGGTGCGCTCGCGGACGCTGACCAGCATGATGTTCGACACGCCGACGCCGCCGACCAGCAGCGAGATCCCCGCGATGGCGGCCAGCACGCCGGTGAGCATGCCCAGCACGCTGCCGATCGTGCCGAGCAGCGCGGTCTGCGTGACCGCCGAGAACTGCTCGCCCGGATACCGCGCCCGCAGCGCCGCGGTCACCTTCTCCGAGAGCGGATCGATCTCCTCCGGCCCGGACGCGCCGACCGCCAGCCCGTTGATCCGCTCGATCCCGAACAGCCGCTGCGCCGTCGTCACCGGGATGTGGATCTCCTGGTCGCGGGAGAGCCCGAACGTCTGCCCGATCTCGGCGTACACGCCCACCACCCGGAACCTGGCTCCGGACACCGTCACCTGCCGCCCGATCGGGTCCAGGTCGCCGAACAGCCGGTCGGCCACCTCCGAGCCGAGCACCGCCACCCTGCGCCGGGTGTCCACGTCGGTCTCGCTCAGCGGGCGGCCCTTGTCCAGGGGGCGCTCGAAGATGTTGACGAGGTTCTGGTCGGTGCCGATCACCGTGACGAACGCCTCGACCCTGCCGACCCGTACGGTCTCGCCCGACTGCAGCGAGACCGTCACCTTCGACGGGTCGCCCACCACGCGCCGCAGGTAGGCGACGTCGGCCAGGCCCAGCTTGCTCTGCGTCGGGGCCGCGCCCAGGCTGATGCGGCCGGGCACGACGAGGATGATGTTCGTGCCCAGGCCCGAGATCTGCTTCTCGATCTCGTCCTTCGCGCCGGTGCCGATGGCCACCAGGATCACCACGGCCAGCACGCCGATGATCACGCCCAGCATGGTCAGCGCGCTCCGCAGCCGATTGACCCGGAGCGCCTCCAGCGCCATCACGAAAGACTCGCTGGATCTCACGCGCTGTCCCTCTCGATCAACCCGTCGCGCACGTAGATCTGCCGCCGGGCGTGGGCGGCGACGTCCGGCTCGTGCGTGACGAGCACCACGGCCACGCCGCCCTCGCCGTTGAGGCGGTCGAGGATGGCCATGACCTCGGCCCCGTTGGCGGTGTCGAGGTTGCCCGTGGGCTCGTCGGCCAGCAGCACCTTGGGCTCCCCGACCAGCGCCCTGGCGATGGCGACGCGCTGCTGCTCGCCGCCGGACATCTGGGACGGCCGGTGCTCCAGCCGGTGCCCGAGCCCGACCGCCTCCAGCGCCGTACGGGCCCGCACGCGCCGCTCGGCCCGGCCGACCCCCCGGTAGACCAGCGGCAACGCCACGTTGTCCAGCGCCGACGTCCTGGCCAGCAGGTGGAAGGACTGGAAGACGAAGCCGATGGTCTTGTTCCGCAGCTCGGCCAGCTCGGTGTCGGACAGTCCGGAGATCTCCACCCCGTTGACCTTGAGCACGCCCGAGCTCGGGCGGTCGAGGCAGCCGAGCAGGTGCATGAGCGTGGACTTGCCGGACCCGGACGGCCCGACGATGGCGGCGAACTCGCCCTGGTCGATCCGGAGCGTCACGCCGCGCAGCGCCTCCACGGCCACGCCGTCGAGCTGGTAGCGCCGGGTGAGGTCCACCGCCTCGATGGCGGCCGTCATGGGATCTGCTGCCCTTGCCGTACGGAGTCCGCGCCCTTGACCACGATCCGGTCGCCCACGGACAGCCCGCTCAGCACCTCGACCACCGCGTCTCCCTGGGCCCCCAGCTTGACCACGCGGCGCTCCGCCACGCCGTTCCTGATCGCCCAGACCACGCTCTCGCGCCCGCTGGAGACGATGGCCGAGGCCGGGGCCGAGACGGCGGAGGGCGACTCGCGCACGGTCAGCCGCGTGACGGCGCTCATGCCCGGCTTGGGCGTGGGCGCCTTGGAGCCGTCGTCGAAGGCGCCGGGCCCGAGCGCGAGCCGCACCGGGTAGCTGACGCCGCCCGTGGTGCCCTCCATGGGGGTGACGCCGATGCCGGTCACCACGGCCGTGTACGTGGCGCCCGGCACCGCGTCCAGCTCGACGCCGGCCCGCACGCCCTTCTTGACCAGCAGCACGTCGGTCTCGTCGACGTCGGCGTCCAGGGTGAGCTTGGAGACGTCGGTGACGCTGACGACGGAGTCGCCCGCCGAGACGGGGACGCCCGCGGCGACGGGGCTGCCGGACGTGGAGCCGCCCGCCGACGGCAGTGACGGGAGCTGCTGCCCGCCGCCGGGCAGCTGGCTGAGCAGCCCTTCGACGCCGCCCCCGCCCCCGCCCGAGGCGCGGCCGAGGGTGACGACGCCGCCGAACGGCGCCTTGATGGTGAGCGACCTGACCGTGCTCTCCGCCGCCTTGACCGCCGCCTTGGCCTGCGATTTCGAGGCTGCCTGCAGCGAGGCCATGGAGCTGGACAGCCCGCTGGTCACGCCGGACAGCAGGCCGCTGATCGAGCGGTTGAGCTGGGCGGTGATCGAGGCCAGGGCCCTGGTCTGCGCCTTGTGCTGGGCCTGGGCGAGGTCGATGGCGTTCAGGAGCTGCCTGCGCGTCCTCGCGTCCTCGACCTTCTTCGCCTCCCTGCGGGCCCTGGCGAAGTGGGCGGCCACCTTGCGGTCGAACGCCCGGGTGTCGAACGACGGCAGCCGGACCTGCGGCGTGCTGAAGCTCGCGGGGGTGGCCGCCTTGGAGGCCTGGCGGGCCTGCCGGAGCCGGCTCTGCGCCTGGGGCGAGCTGATCCTGACCAGGATCTGGCCCTTGCGCACGCGATCGCCCTCGCGGACGTACAGCTTGGCGATCGTGCCCTGGGCGGGCGAGCGCAGGGTCGCGGAGGCACGCGCGCCGATCGTGGCGGGGGCCTCCACGACCTCCGTGACCGGGCCCCGGCCGACCTCGCCGACCTGGACCGCGGGCGGCGCCTCGGACGTGCAGCCGGTCAGTGCGAAAAGGACGAGCAGCGGCGCGATGCCGCGACGTAACGTCACCCGACCCATCGTAGGAGCGGGGCCGGCCGGTCTCTCAGCCGGAGGCGAGCTGGCGCCCCCGGTCACGGGCGGCCTCGATCGCGGCCAGGAACGCGGCCCGCACGCTGTGCCGCTCCAGCTCCGCGATGGCGGCGATGGTCGTGCCGCCCGGCGAGGTGACGGCCTCGCGCAGGATCACCGGGTGCTCGCCCGAGTCGCGCAGCATCACGGCGGCACCGACGATCGACTGGATGACCATGTCGAGCGCGGCGGCCCGCGGCATGCCGAGCAGGATGCCCGCGTCGACCATGGCCTCGACCAGGTAGAAGAAGTAGGCCGGGCCGCTGCCGGACAGGGCCGTGGCGGCGTCCTGCTGGGACTCGGGGATGCGCAGCACCTTGCCGACCGGGCTGAGCAGGCCCTCGGTGCGCTTGAGGTGCTCCTCGCCCGCGTGGGCGCCCGCCGAGATCACGCTCATCGCCTCGTCGAACCTGATCGGCGTGTTGGACATCACCCGGACCACGGGCACGTCCACCCCGAGCCGCTGCTCCACGAACGCCGTCGTGATGCCGGCCGCGGCGCTGATCACCAGCCGGTCGGCGGGCACGTACGGGGCGATCTCGGCCAGCAGCGTGGCCATGTCCTGCGGCTTGACGGCCAGGATGAGGGTGTCGGCGACCTTGGCGGCCTCGGAGTTGGAGACGGTGCGCACGCCGTACGTCTCGCGCAGCGCCTGCGCCCGCTCGGCCCGGCGGCTGGTCGCCATGATGTCGCCGGGCTTGAACCCGGCGCGCAGCAGACCGGACAGCAGGGCCTCGCCCATCTTGCCCGTGCCCAGAATCGCAATCATTGGGGCAGCCTACCCTCGGCTCACCAGCGACCTGAGGAAGAAGGCCAGGTTGCGGGGGCGTTCGGCCAGGCGGCGCATGAGGTAGGGGTACCAGTCGGAGCCGTAGGGGACGTAGACGCGCATCCTGGTGCCCTGTCCGGCCAGGCGCAGCTGCTCGTCGGGGCGCACGCCGTAGAGCATCTGGTGCTCGTAGCCGGTCACGTCGCGGCCCTCCAGGACGGCGAGCGTGGAGGCGATCCGCACGAGCCTGGGGTCGTGGGTGGCGACCATGGGGTAGCCGGTGCCGGCCATCAGGATCCTCAGGCACCGTACGAAGGCGCGGTCGATGTCGGCGGGCCTGGTGTAGGCCCCGGGGGCGGTGTAGGCGCCCTTGCACAGGCGCACCCGGGCCCCGCCGAGCTTCTCGCAGCGCTCCAGCGAGTCCGGCAGGTACGCCTGCACCACCACGCCCACGTCGGGATGGTCCCTGCGCAGCGCGGCGTGCACGGCGTGCAGGGCCGGGATCGTGTCGTGCTCCTCGGCGTCGAGCGTCACCGTGACGTTCCGGGCCGCGGCGGCCCGGCAGATCGCGGCGGCGTGGTCGAGCGCGAGCCGCTCCGACAGCCGCAGCCCGAGCGCCGTGAGCTTGACCGACACGTCGGCGCCGGCGGGCAGCAGGGCCAGCAGCCGCAGGTGTTCGGCGACCCCCTGCTCGGCCTGCGCCTGGTCGGTCACCTCCTCGCCGAGGTGGTCGACGGTGACGAGCAGCCCCCTGCGGGTCAGCTCGCCGATCACCTCGCCCACGTCATCGGCGACGTAGCGCCTGACCACGCCCGCGGTCAGCGGCGACGTCGAGATGAGGCGCTCGGCGCGCTCACTCTTGGAGATGGCCAACAATGCGTGACGGAGCACGTGAACCACACTAGACCGGGGCATGATGAACCGCGGAACACTCCTGTCCGTCGAAGAGGTATGCGTGCAATGACTGCGACTCTCCTGGCCGGTTGTCTGGTGCTCGCGACGAGTTGCGGCGCGGCGCCACCCGCCGAGCGGGCCTCCACGGCGGTCCCGGCCAAACCGCCCGCCGTGGCCGCCCCGGTCACCACCACTCCGACGACAGGCCCCAAGAAGGGCCCTGAGCCGGTCAGGCCGACCGGCAACGCCATCAACGTCCACAAGGTCCGCTGGACCAAGGCCAAGGCGGTCTCCAAGAGGAAGGTCCAGCTCACCTGGTGGTCGGGCGTCGCCCCCTGCACGGTCCTGGACCGCGTCAAGGTCAAGGAGGGGACCAAGCACGTCACGGTCACCCTGTACGAGGGCACCTCGCCCAAGGCCAAGAACGTGTCGTGCATCATGATCGCGATCGAGAAGACCACGACGATCACGCTCAAGAAGCCGATCGGCAAGCGCAAGATCGTCGACGGCGCCAAGTAGCCCGACGCCCCGGCCCGGTGCCGGGGCGTCTTCATGCCCAGGAACCTTCTGCGGATCCGTCCCCGTTAGAGGGAATGCCGGCGCACTCACGAGGGTTGAGTCGAGTAGGCTCAAGTCGTTTGACAAAGACGACCGGCATTCGTAACTTGAGTCCACACGACTCAACTTTGACTACAAGGACGTACTCATGGCACGTGCGGTAGGTATCGACCTTGGGACGACCAACTCCGTCGTCTCGATCCTCGAGGGCGGTGAGCCCACCGTCATCGCCAACGCGCAGGGCTCGCGGACCACGCCGTCCGTGGTCGCCTTCGCGAAGAACGGCGAGGTCCTCGTCGGTGAGGTCGCCAAGCGGCAGGCCGTCACCAATGTGGACCGGACGATCCGATCGGTCAAGCGCGAGATGGGCACCAACTGGTCCCAGGAGATCGACGGCAAGAAGTTCTCGCCCCAGCAGATCAGCGCCTTCGTCCTGCAGAAGCTGAAGCAGGACGCGGAGGCCTACCTCGGCGAGAAGATCACCGACGCGGTGGTCACCGTTCCCGCCTACTTCAACGACGCCCAGCGCCAGGCCACCAAGGAGGCCGGCACGGTGGCGGGCCTCAACGTGCTCCGCATCATCAACGAGCCGACCGCGGCGGCCCTCGCCTACGGGCTCGACAAGGAGCAGGACCAGACCATCCTGGTCTTCGACCTCGGTGGCGGCACCTTCGACGTGTCGCTGCTCGACGTCGGCCAGGAGGACGGCCACGGCTTCGTCGAGGTCAAGGCCACCTCCGGCGACAACCACCTCGGTGGTGACGACTGGGACCAGCGCGTCGTCGACGAGCTCGTCAAGCGCTTCCAGAACGCGCACGGCGTCGACCTGTCCAAGGACAAGATGGCGCTCCAGCGCCTGCGCGAGGCGGCCGAGAAGGCCAAGATCGAGCTGTCCAGCCAGTCCGAGACCAACATCAACCTGCCCTACATCACGGCCTCGTCCGAGGGCCCGCTGCACCTCGACGAGAAGCTGACGCGCTCCGAGTTCCAGCGCCTGACGGCCGACCTGCTCGAGCGGACCAAGGGCCCGTTCCACCAGGTCATCAAGGACGCCGGCATCAAGGTCTCCGACATCGCCCACGTGGTGCTCGTCGGCGGCTCGACCCGCATGCCCGCCGTGACCGAGCTGGTCAGGGAGCTGACCGGGGGCAAGGAGCCCAACAAGGGCGTCAACCCCGACGAGGTCGTCGCCATCGGCGCCGCCCTGCAGGCCGGTGTGCTCAAGGGTGAGGTCAAGGACGTCCTGCTGCTCGACGTGACCCCGCTGTCGCTGGGCATCGAGACCAAGGGCGGCATCTTCACCAAGATCATTGAGCGCAACACGACGATCCCGACCAAGCGCTCCGAGGTCTTCACCACGGCTGAGGACAACCAGCCGTCGGTGCAGATCCAGGTCTTCCAGGGTGAGCGCGAGATCGCCTCCTACAACAAGAAGCTGGCGACCTTCGAGCTGACCGGCATCGCGCCGGCTCCCCGCGGCATCCCGCAGATCGAGGTCACCTTCGACATCGACGCCAACGGCATCGTCAACGTCTCCGCCAAGGACCTGGGCACGGGCAAGGAGCAGTCGATGACGATCACCGGCGGCTCCGCGCTGCCGAAGGACGACATCGAGCGGATGATGCGCGAGGCCGAGTCGTACGCCGAGGAGGACAAGAAGCGCCGCGAGGAGGCCGAGGTCCGCAACAACGCGGACGGGCTCGCCTACCAGACGGAGAAGTTCCTCCGCGAGAACGACGACAAGGTTCCCGGCGACATCAAGACCGAGGTCAACGACGCCCTGTCCGAGCTGAAGAAGGCTCTGGAGGGCACCGACACCGACGTCATCCGCACCTCCGCGGAGAAGCTCGCCACGGTCAGCCAGAAGATGGGTTCGGCGATCTACGCCGCGAGCCAGGGCCAGCAGGCCGGTGGCGAGGGCGCCCCGCAGGACGCCGCCGCCGGTGAGGGCCAGAAGGCCGACGAGGACGTGGTCGAGGCCGAGATCGTCGACGACGAGCCGAAGAAGGACAAGTGATGCCGCCGCGCGAAAACGGGCATGACGAGCCGGTGATCCGCGACAACCGCAAGATCGACCCGGAGACGGGACAGGTCAGGGACGCCACCGTCGCCGACCAGGCGGTCCAGCCGCCGTCGGCGGTCAACGGCGAGCTGGAGGCCCAGCTCGCCGAGCGGACCGCGGACCTGCAGCGGCTCCAGGCCGAATACGTGAACTACCGCAAGCGGGTCGAGCGCGACCGGGCCGCGGTCAGGGAGCAGGCTGTCGCGGGCGCGCTGGTGGAGCTCCTGCCCGTGCTCGACGACATCGGCCGGGCTCGCGACCACGGCGAGCTCACCGGGGGCTTCGCGAAGGTGGCCGAGTCGCTGGAGGCGGCCGTCACCAAGCTCGGCCTCAGCGCCTTCGGGCAGAAGGGTGAGCCGTTCGACCCGACCGTCCACGAGGCGCTGATGCACAGCTACTCATCCGACGTCACCGAGCCGACCGCGATCGAGGTGCTGCAGCCTGGATACCGGATGGGTGACAGGGTGCTGCGCCCGGCGCGGGTGGCCGTCGCCGAGCCCGGGGACGCCACTCCCGCGTCCAATGACGACGACGAAAACTGACACGAGGACGAAGGGCCGTAGATGAGCACCAAGGACTACCTGGAAAAGGACTACTACGCCGTCCTTGGTGTGCCCAAGACCGCCACTGCCGAAGAGATCAAGAAGGCTTACCGGAAGCTGGCCAGGCAGTACCACCCCGACACCAACCAGGGTGACGTGACCAAGGAGACCAAGTTCAAGGAGGTCTCCGAGGCTTACGACGTCCTGTCCGACACCAAGCGCCGCAAGGAGTACGACGAGGCGCGCACGCTGTTCGGGTCGGGAGTGGGCGGCCAGCGGCCCGGTGGTGGCGGTTTCCCGTTCGACTTCGGTGACCTGTTCGGGGGCACCGGACAGAGCACCGGCGGTGGTGCGGGCGAGCGGCTCGGCGACCTGTTCGGCGGGCTGTTCAACCGCGGCGGCGGCACCACCCGTACGACCACCACCTCCAGGCCGAGGCGTGGCCAGGACATCGAGTCCGAGGTCACGCTGACGTTCACCGAGGCGGTCGAGGGCACCACGGTGTCGCTCAGGCTGACCAGCTCGGCCGCCTGCGCCGCGTGCACCGGCACCGGCGCCAGGGCGGGCACGACCCCCAGGGTCTGCCCCACCTGCGAGGGCACGGGCGCGGCCAGCCGCAACCTGGGCAACTTCGCCTTCTCCGAGCCCTGCCGCGACTGCAAGGGACGCGGGCTGATCGTGGACGACCCCTGCCCCGTGTGCGAGGGCAGCGGCCGGGCCAAGAGCACCCGCACCATCCAGGCCCGCATCCCCGCCGGCGTGGCCGACGGCCAGCGGGTCAAGCTCAAGGCCAAGGGGGCGCCGGGCGAGAACGGCGGGCCCGCGGGCGACCTCTACATCCTCACGCACGTGAAGCCGCACGCCGTCTTCGGCCGGTCGGGTGACAACCTGACGATCACCGTGCCGGTGACGTTCACGGAGGCGGCGCTCGGTGCGGAGATCAAGGTGCCGATCCTCAAGGGCATGCCGGTCACGCTGCGCATTCCCACGGGCACGCCCAACGGGCGCACGTTCCGCGTGCGCGGCAGGGGCGTGACCCGCAAGGACGGCACCAAGGGAGACCTGCTGGCCACGGTCGAGGTGGTGGTGCCGAAGACGCTCGACGACAAGTCACGTGAGCTCCTCAACGAGTTCAACACCGCGACCGCGGGCGAAGACCCGCGCGCTGAGCTGATTCAGCGAGCCAGAAGCGAGTAGCCGATGGACGCCAACTATTTCGACCTGTCAGATGACACACCTGTCTACGTGATCTCGGTGGCCGCGCAGCTGTCGGGGCTCCACCCGCAGACGCTGCGCCAGTACGACCGGCTGGGCCTGGTCAGTCCTGGGCGCACGGCGGGGCGCGGCCGCCTCTACTCGACCCGCGACATCATCCAGCTGCGCGAGGTGCAGCGGCTCTCCCAGGAGGAGGGCATCAACCTCGCGGGCATCAAGCGGATCCTCGAGCTCGAGAACGAAGCTCTGCGGCTGCGTGAGGAGGTTCACCGCCTGCGTGCCGAGATGCGCATGGTCAGAGCGTTGATCCGATATGAGCTGCCACCGGGGGCATAGAAAGAATGGACTACAAGCTCACCCAGAAGAGCCAGGAAGCGCTCTCGGGTGCCATGCGGCGCGCCGCCGCGGAAGGCAACCCTGAGATCTCCCCGGCTCACCTGCTGACCACCCTGCTCTCCCAGACGGGCGGCACCGCCGCACCCCTGCTCGAAGCCGTCGGCGCCGACTGGCGCACGCTGCGGGCCCGGGCGGAGGAGCAGCTCGCGGCGCTGCCGAAGGCGCAGGGCGCGACGGTGGGGGCGCCGTCGAGCTCACGCCAGCTCCTCACGGTGCTCAACACCGCCGCCCAGCACGCCAACCGGCTCGAAGACCTCTACGTCTCCACCGAGCACCTCCTGGTCGGCCTGGCCGCCGACGGCGGCCAGGTGGCCGAGCTGCTCAAGTCGCAGGGCGCGACGCCGCAGGCGCTGCTCGACGCGTTCGAGAAGGTGCGCGGGCACGCCCGCGTCACCAGCGAGACCCCTGAGGACACCTACCAGGCGCTGGAGAAGTACGGCGTCGACCTGACCGAGCGGGCCCGCGCCGGCAAGCTCGACCCCGTCATCGGCCGCGACTCCGAGATCCGCCGCGTCGTCCAGGTCCTCAGCCGGCGCACCAAGAACAACCCGGTGCTCATCGGCGAGCCCGGCGTCGGCAAGACCGCGGTCGTCGAGGGCCTGGCCCAGCGCATCGTGGCCGGTGACGTGCCCGAGTCGCTGCGCAACAAGCGGCTGATCTCGCTCGACCTGGGCGCGATGGTGGCCGGCGCGAAATACCGCGGCGAGTTCGAGGAGCGGCTCAAGGCCGTGCTCTCCGAGATCAAGGAGAGCGACGGGCAGATCGTGACGTTCATCGACGAGTTGCACACCGTCGTCGGCGCCGGGGCCGCCGAGGGCGCGATGGACGCCGGCAACATGCTCAAGCCGATGCTGGCCCGCGGCGAGCTGCGCATGATCGGCGCGACCACGCTCGACGAATACCGCGAGCGCATCGAGAAGGACCCGGCGCTGGAGCGCCGCTTCCAGCAGGTCTACGTGGGCGAGCCCTCGGTCGAGGACACGATCGCGATCCTGCGCGGGCTCAAGAGCCGCTACGAGGCCCACCACCAGGTGCAGATCGCCGACAGCGCGCTGGTGGCCGCCGCCGCGCTGTCCGACCGCTACATCACCAACCGCTTCCTCCCCGACAAGGCCATCGACCTGGTCGACGAGGCCGCCTCGCGGCTGCGCATGGAGATCGACTCCCGTCCCGTGGAGATCGACCAGCTCCAGCGCAACGTCGACCGGATGAAGATGGAGGAGCTGGCCCTTTCCAAGGAGACCGACGAGGCCTCCGTCCAGCGGCTCGAACGCCTGCGCAAGGAGCTGGCCGACCGCCAGGAGGAGCTCAACGCCCTCGTCGGCCGCTGGGAGCACGAGAAGGCCGGGCTCAACAAGGTCGGCGAGCTGAAGAAGCAGCTCGACGAGGCGCGCGGCGCCGCCGAGCGGGCGCAGCGCGACGGCGACTTCGAGGCCGCGTCCAGGCTCATGTACGCCGAGGTGCCCCGGCTGGAGCAGGCGCTGAAGGCCGCCTCCGAGGCCGCGCCGCCGGACAACGCCATGGTCAAGGAGGAGGTCGGGGCCGACGACATCGCCGAGGTGATCTCGTCGTGGACCGGCATCCCCGCAGGGCGGCTCCTGGAGGCCGAGACGGCCAAGCTGCTGCGCATGGAGGATGAGCTGGGCCGGCGGCTGATAGGGCAGCAGAAGGCCGTACAGGCCGTCTCCGACGCCGTACGCCGGAGCCGGGCGGGCATCGCCGACATCGACCGGCCGACGGGCTCGTTCCTGTTCCTCGGGCCCACGGGTGTGGGCAAGACCGAGCTGGCCAAGGCGCTGGCGGAGTTCCTGTTCGACGACGAGCGGGCGATGACCCGGATCGACATGAGCGAATACTCCGAGAAGCACAGCGTGGCCAGGCTCGTCGGCGCGCCTCCCGGCTACATCGGCTACGAGGAGGGCGGGCAGCTCACCGAGGCCGTCCGGCGGCGCCCGTACACGGTCGTGCTGCTGGACGAGGTGGAGAAGGCCCATCCCGAGGTCTTCGACATCCTCCTGCAGGTGCTCGACGACGGGCGGCTGACCGACGGGCAGGGCCGCACGGTCGACTTCCGCAACACGATCCTGATCCTCACCTCCAACATCGGGTCGCAGTTCCTCATCGACCCCAAGTTGGAGAACGGCGCCAAGCGCGAGGCCGTCATGGGGGCGGTGCGAAACTCGTTCAAGCCCGAGTTCCTCAACCGGCTCGACGACGTGATCCTCTTCGACGCGCTGGGCACGGAGGAGCTGGCGCAGATCGTCGACCTGCAGGTCGAGCGGCTGGCGCGGCGCCTGGCCGACCGCCGGCTGACGCTGGAGGTCACGCCCGCCGCCCGCGAGTGGCTGGCGCTGACGGGCTACGACCCGCTGTACGGCGCCCGCCCGCTGCGCCGCCTGGTCCAGTCGGCCATCGGCGACAAGCTGGCCAAGGCCGTGCTGTCGGGCGAGGTCGTGGACGGCGACAAGGTCGAGGTCGACCTCGGGGACGACGAACTCGTGGTCCAGCGCGCCTGACCGCGCTTCCCGGAGCCCGGGGACCCTGGTGGGTCTCCGGGCTCCCGCGTGTCGTCCTTCGTCGTGGTTTCGGCACGTGGTGGCCCTGGTCGGCGTGTCATGCGCCGGTCATCCGGCCACGTCTTTGGTAAGGTCCCGTCCACTCTTCGGACAAGCCGCACGTCCGCGGCCGGCTGCGTGACTACGTTCAGCGTTCGTCGGATCACCGAAAACGATCAGGGACGTGAAGTGTCATCTCAGAAGATCCGGAGCATCATCGCGGTGGCCACTCTGACCGCGGGCATCACCTGGCTGGCCGCGACCCCCTCGACGGCCGGCTCGTGCAAGGGCGGGGAGCCCGCCCTGCTGTCACCCAAGTCGGTCGCCACGTACTGTGAGGAGCGCACCGATGTGCGCGTGAACGAAGCCGCCACCCGCGGCGGCAAGCTGGTCACCACCGAGAGCAACAAGCTCGCCATGGCGGCCGGGGAGATGGCCAGGCAGCTCGGCCTGACCGGGCTGGCCACCGGGCGCGAGGCGCTCGGCATCGCCGACCTGGGCGGGGTGGCGGCGACCTGGGGCATGCCCTCGCTGTTCTCGGCCTCGCCCGCGCTGTTCCCCATCGTGCCGGGCTCCGCCTCGATGAAGGATCTGGCGACCCTGGCCGAGGTGCCCGCGCTCCCGGCCCTCCCCGAGCTGCCGCCGACGCCGCTGGTGGCCAAGCTGCCCGCCGAGATGTCGCTCGGGAACGCGGCTCCGTACCAGAACCGCATCGCGGGCGCCCCCGTCGAGTCGCCGCTGGACCTGCAGAAGCCGGTCTCCGAGGTCGGGTCCCAGGTGGTCGACATCCTGCTGCCCAAGGCGGTGCAGAGCGTCGAGGACACCTCGATGCTGCCGGGCGGCCAGCCCGCGGTGGACGGGTTCACGGGGCTGGCTCGGGAGCTGGGGCTGCGCTGATCCACCCGGTCCGGGCGCGGGTCATGCGCCTCCACTGACAGGAGGGGCCGCGGTACGTACCCACCGCGGCCTCTCCGCCTCCCGCCCGGGATCCGTCCGACGGTCCCAGGAAGATGCACCACCCGGCTGGGCCCAGGCGAGAGCCGGGCCGCCCCGACAACCGAGGCGCCCTGAGCCGTCCCCTGGGCCGGAGCCGACCGAGACCCGGGCCGTCCCGGGAGCCGGGGCGCCCCAGGGCCCTGAGCCGTCCCCGGAGCCGAGAGCGGCCCCGGGGAGTGGTCAGCGGGCGAGGGCGTCCAGCTCGTCCTCAGGGAGCCCTAGGTCGACCCGGATGCGGTAGCGGGTGCGCAGGAGCGCCCCCTGCTCCGGATCGTTCTCGTCGCATCTCAGGACCGCCTGGGTGGCCCATTCGAGCCCTCCCTGGAGGTCCCCGTAGGCGACCAGCGTCTCGGCGATCGTGTGAGCGGTCGCCGTGGAGACGCCGCCCTCCGCGCGTATCGTCTCGATGACCTCCCTAGCCTCATCGGGCCGGTCGAGCTCGAAGAGCGTGTCGGCGATGCCGGCGCGGGGGTCGAAGCCCGCCTCGCCACCGTCCTCGACCGCGCGCTGGAAACACTCCATAGCGCGCGCCGGCTGGCCTGCCGCCCGCCATTCTTCGGCAGCGAGGACCAGGATGGACGCCCTGGAGACGTCGCCCGACGAATAGCCGAGGGCGACGTCGTATAGCCGACTGGCCAGGGAACTGTGGTCGTCGGCCAGTAGGGCCTGCTCAAGCAGACGATCAAGGTGCTCACGGGTCACATGCGCCACACCGCGAGACTACCGAGCCGGTCGGCGCTTTGCCCGGTCAATGCGCATCGCCGGTCAGTCACAAATTCGGTAACGCCGCGTCCAATAGTGCTGACTCTGAGCGTGTTCGCCCAGGTGACAGGGCATATACGAGTCGCTTTGCTGCTACGCGAGCAAGGGGGCTGTGATGGGCGTGTCCAAGCAGATGACCTTCACATTGGCCTGTGTCGTCGTGTTGGCGGCCCTCGTCCCCGGTGTGGCGGGTTATTTGTCGGCCCGATTGGAGGCCATCGAAGCCGCGGAACGCAGCCTGCATGCCCTGGAGGCCAGGCTGCACGTCCGCGAGGCCAGGGAAGCCCGTCCCGCCTCGATGTCGTCGCCGTGCCTGCGCACGCCGGCCACCCCGCGCTTCCAGCAGGTGCCCGCGATCGCCCTCGGCGATCACGGGAAGCGGGTGCCTGCCTGGCTGGCAGGCCTGATCAAGGAAGTGGCGGACTTCAAGCCGGACTAGCAGGACCGCAGCCGGCGCGAGCGGACTTCAAGCCGGGCTGGCAGGACCGCAGCCGGCGCGAGCGGACTTCAAGCCGGACTAGCGGGACGACCAGGACCGCAGCTGGCGCGACAGGAAGCCCCGGATCAGCTGTTTGGCCGCGTCGACGATCTCGGGCGAGCCCTTGGGGTCGCGGCGGAAGGCCAGCTTGAGCACGGCGTCGCCCGCCTCGACCGCCACCAGCACGGCCAGGTCGAGCTCCGGGCTGTCCGCCAGCCCGAACTCCTTGAGCAGCAACCCCCGCAACCGCCCCGCGATCACGGTGTTGTTGTCGGAGTCGGAGTCGAGCAGGTTGAGGTCGACGGCGTCGCCGAAGTGGAGGCTCTTGAAGCCGGGGACCGTCCGGTGCATGTCGACGTACTCGTCGATGATCGCGTCGATGGCCTCCCACCAGCCGCGATATTCCTCCGTCAGGAACCTGCGGTCGACCCTCCGCACGAACTCCTCGACGTTGCGCCGGGTGAGCTCCTGCGTGACGGCCCGCTTGTCGGGGAAGAACTGGTAGATCGACCCGATCGCGACCCCTGCCCGCTCGGCGATGCGGGTGGTGGACAGGGCTTCGTATCCGGTCTCGTCGAGTAGCTCGGCGCACGCGTCGAGCATCCGCTCCACGCGGCGTGCGCTGCGGCGCTGGGCCGGCTGGCGCCTGAGCGCTCTTGGCTGAGCGCAATCATCTTCGAGTTGCGGCGAGGACACCCCGTCATCTTCTCCCGGATGGGCGATCGTTACCTGCCAATTCCTGGATTTCTTATGGTTGCGCTCCGACGCGCGAGCGCGCGCATCGTGCCCGGCGAAATCCTGGAAAGGGCATACCCGATTTTCCCTTCCAGGTTGACCGGTACGACGGCCTGATTCCGGTGTACGGCCCGCAGAATGTGGGCGGCCACCCGCTCGGCGGGATAACCGCGCCGCGCCAGGCCCCGTACGGCCTCCTCGCGCAGGTCAGCGCCCACGTACGTGGCGTTGCCCGCGATCGGCGTCGAGACGAACCCCGGGCAGACGGCGCTCACCCCGATCCCGTGCCCGGCCAGTTCGGCCCTGAGGCAGTCGCTGAGCATCTTCACGGCCGCCTTGGAGGTCGAGTACGCGGGCAGCAGCCGGGACGGCGCGAACGCGGCCAGAGAGGCGACGTTGACGATGTGGCCGCCTTCCCCGCGCTCGACCATGGCGGCGCCGAAGAGCCGGCACCCGTGGATCACACCCCACAGATTGACGTCGATGGTCCTGCGCCAGTCGTCCACCGTATGATCGAAAAAAGACCCGGCGACGGCGATCCCGGCATTGTTCACCACAATGTCCGGCACTCCATATTGAGCGATGATATTTCGCGAAAAATCTTCCATTTGATCGATATTCGATACGTCGACCTGCACGGCGTGCCCCGTACCCCCGAGGTCCTCGGCAATGGCTTCGGCGGCCCGCGCCGCCGCGCCCGCGTCGATGTCCGCGCACACCACCTCGGCCCCATGGGCCGCGAACGCCCGCGCCGTCGCCAGCCCGATCCCGGACCCCGCCCCCGTGACCACCACCAGCTGACCGTCGAAAGCCCGCCTGGGCCGCCGGGCGGCGGGGGCGCCGCCGGCGAACTCGGCGATCATCCGGGCCACCGCCTCGGGACGGCTCCGGTGCGCCCAGTGCCCGGCCGCCACCTTCCGGTGCCGGAGCCTGGGCACCCACTGCCCGATCGAGGCCAGCAGCGCCGGGGTCACGAAGGCGTCCCGCGTGGCCTCGATGATCTGGACGGGCACGTCGCCCACGCCTGGATCGCCGGTCGTGCCCATGTTCCGCCGGTACATCCAGAGCCCGTTGCGCCCGTCCTTGACCAGCGTCGGCGCCGGATGCCCGGGCCGCGGCGAGATCCCCTCGCGCCGCAGCGTCCGGGAGATGATCCCCGGCATGACGGAGTCCCACGCCAGCTCCGGCACCACCAGAACCTGAAATGCCCCGATATACCAGGACTTGATGCGCTGCGCCGTGACGTCCCGCCGCTTCCCGTGCCGCAGGAAATGAGCGGTCTGCCGCAGCCCCGGCCCGCCCAGGCTGGTGAAGGACGCGATCCGTTCCCTGAGCCCGGCCCGCCCGAGGGCCTCCCAGCCCTGGAGCGACCCCCAGTCGTGCCCCACGAGATGCACCCGGGACGCGCCCACCGCGTCGATCACCGCGCCGAGGTCGGCCATCAGGTGGTCGAAGCCGTAGTCCCGGCGGTCCCGCGGCGCCGTGGACTGCCCCGCCCCGCGCACGTCGTACCGGACGACGTGGTAGCGGTCGCGCAGGAGCGCGGCCACCTCGTCCCAGACGCGGTGCGTGTCGGGGTAGCCGTGGAGCAGCAGCACCGTCGGGTCGGCCGGGTCGCCTTCCTCGAAGACCGCCAGCCGCACGTCACCGGACTCGACCCATCGCATCGCGACCCCCCTATTGGACGGCTTGTCAAATAGCGTAGAGGGTTCAGGGGCGCGCGGCCAGTCCGGCGCAGGAGCGCAGCGCCTTCCAGTCCGTGACCGCCTGGATCCGGGCGGGGCCCGTCATCGGTACGGGCACGCCCCCTTGGATGGTGGCCGGGGTCCAGCTGTCCTTGAGCACCTTCCGCCCGTTGATGGTCAGGGTCAGGACGCCGGTCCGGCCCGTGGTGCCGGGGGTGGAGTTGTAGAAGACGAAGTTGCCCATGCCGTAGTTGACGTACGCGTTGTCCAGGTACCCCGATCCGAGCAGGATGTGCGCGTGCCCGCCGACCACCACGTCGGCGCCCGCCTTGACCAGTTTGGGGGCCAGCGAGAGCTGCGCCGGGTTCGGGCACTTCTGCATCTCCGTGCCCCAGTGCAGGTGGACGATCACGGTGTCGGAGTTCTTCCGCGCCTGCCGCACGGCCCGCAGCAGGCTGACCTCGTCCTTGGCCGAGGCGAGCCCGCCCTTGTCGGCGGTGGCCGTCCACGACTGGATGAACTCCGCGTCGAGCACCTGCGTGGCCCCGATGATCGCCACCCGGTTGCCGTTCACGGTCCTGCGGAAGGGCCGGTACGCCTGCGCCGCGTCCTTCCCGATCCCCACCACGGGGAACTTGCTGCTCCTGATCGCCGCCAGCGTGTCCGTCAGGCCGGTCTCCATGTAGTCCATGCCGTGGTTGTTGGCCATGGACACCACGTCGACCCCGGCGGCCTTCAACGCGGTGAAGGCGGTCGGCGGCGCCCGGAAGGTGAACTGCTTCCCCGGCGCGGGCGTCCCGCCGGTGGTGATCGCCGTCTCCAGGTTCACCATGGATAAGTCGGACTTGCGCAGCACGCTCGCGATCGGTCCGAGCGCCGTGCCGGGGTTGGCCAGCCGCCCCCGCAGCATCCCCTCGAAGTGCACGTCCCCACCGAAGGAGATCGTGTACGGCCGCCGCTTCGGCTTCGGCTTCGCCGTCGGCGACTCTGCCACCTGCCGGTCCACCTGCTTGCTCTGCGGCTCTTTCTCGGGGGCGGATGAGCAGGCCACCAGGGACGCGGCGACGGCGAACAACGGGAGGGCACGGGGGAGTCTCATCTGCCGCCACTTCCGCTCGAATCCGGTCGTTTAGGGATTGAGCATGCCATGTAGGGCGGATTACCGCGCGGGCTCCCCCTTCTCCAGCAAGACGCGCATCGCCTCCCGGGTCGCGTCGTCCATCGGCGTGTACACGACCAGCCGGATCTCGGCCACCGCCGTGAGGCTGGTCGTGCTGAAGCGCAGCTCCCCCAGCTCCATGTGCTTGAACCGCTTCACCCTCGGCCCCGGCTCGGCCACGTCCTGCCTGGCCCACAACCGCGCGAACTCCGCGCTCTCGGAGCTGAGCCGGCGTACGAAGTCCTGCCAGCACGGGTCGTCCACATGACGGCTGTAGGCGCCCCTGAACACCGCCACGGCCCGCCCGAGCTCCTGGTCGCGGTTGAGCAGGAAGGTCGTGGGCGTGGGAGTGAGGCAGGTGTACCACAGCGAGTTGCGCTCGCCCTCCGGCGCGTTGACCAGCTCGGGGAACAGGGCGGCGTAGGCGGCGTTCCAGGCCAGGGCGTCGCACCGGCTGTTGGCCACGGCGGCGGGCATGTCGCCGAGCCGGTCGAGGATCTGCCGCATCTCGGGCGTCACCTGGCCCGAGTCGGTGTCGGCAGGGGTCTGCGCCTGACCCGCCAGCCGGTAGAGGTGCTGGCGCTCGACGGTGTCGAGCCTGAGCGTACGGGCGATCGCGTCCAGCACCTGGGTGCTGGCGTTGATCGGGCGACCCTGCTCCAGCCACGTGTACCAGGTCACGCCGACGCCCGCGAGCTGGGCGACCTCCTCGCGCCGCAGGCCGGGCGTCCGCCTGCGCGGCCCCGGCGCGAGGTCGACCATCTCTGGGGTGATCCGCTCGCGACGCGTACGCAGGAACGCCGACAGATCAGTGCGCTTTGCCTCTGCCACGCTCATGTCTCCACTATGGGATGAAGCACCTAATCTTATCCAGTTACCCTCAATACCAGTATAAGTGGGCTCTCGTTACTGGTACTGGATCCCCGGCAGACTGCTAGACATGACGCAAACTGCCGCTATCTCCCCCTCTGTGGACACCAAACCTCAGAAAGGGACCCGGGCCAGCGGCCTGCTCCTTGCGATCATCCTCGTGGGGCAGTTCCTGGCCATCCTGAACGTCAACATCGTCAACGTGGCCACCCCGACCATCGAGTCCGACCTGCACTCCTCAGGCGCCGGGCTGCAGATGATCGTCGCCGGATACACCATTGTCTATGCCGTCCTGTTGATCACCGGAGCCAGGGTCGGCGACCTGTTCGGCTACCGCAACGCGTTCCTGGGCGGGCTGGCGCTGTTCACGCTGACCACGCTCGGCGCGGGCCTGGCGCCCTCGACGGGCTGGCTGGTGGCCGCCCGCCTGCTGCAGGGCGCCGGGGCGGCGATGATGATGCCGCAGGTCCTGACGTTGATCCAGCGCAACTACCACGGCGCGGCCAGAGGCCGGGCGATGGGTTTGTGGTCGCTGGTGATCAGCGGTGGCATCGTGATCGGCCAGGCTTTCGGCGGGATCCTGCTGGGCCTCGGCGCGGGCTGGCGAGTGGTGTTCCTGGTGCTGGTGCCGATCGGCGCGCTGCTGCTGGCGGCCGGGGTCAAGGTGCTGCCCGCCGACGAGGGCGGAGGCCGGACGGGCCTCGACCCATGCGGCCTGGTGTCCCTGTCCGCGGCCGTGCTCCTGCTCGTCGTGCCGCTGGTCCTGGGCCGCGAGCTCGGGTGGCCGGTGTGGGGCTGGATCTCGATGGCGCTGAGCGTGGTGACGTTCTTCGCGTTCGTCCGCATCGAGCGCTGGGTGACGGCCCGCGGCGGGCGTCCTCTGGTGGACGCGCAGGTGCTGCGCGCGCCCGGCATGCGGCCGGGGCTGGCGATCCTGCTGTTCGGCCCGGCGACCTGGGGCGCGTTCCTGTTCACCTCGGCCCTGCACCTGCAGGGCGAGCTGCACCTGACGCCGCTGTCCTCCGGCATGATGCTGGTGCCGTGCGCGCTGGCCTTCGGCCTCGTCGGGCTCGCCTGGCCGCGCCTGCCGCTGCGCCTGCAGCGCCCGCTGGTGCCCTTCGGCTACGTGGTGGCCGCCCCCGCCTACCTCGGGCTGGGGCTCGCCACCGGCGGCGGCCTGCCGTACGCGGCCATGAGCGCCCTCGTCGGCGCCGGGCTCGGTGTGCAGGTCGCGGTGACGAACATGGCGACCGAGCAGGTCGACGACGCCTACGCGGCGGACGCGAGCGGCGCGCTGCTCACCGTGATGCAGCTCGGGCAGGTCATCGGCGTCTCCACGGTCGGAACGCTGTTCATTTCACTGAGCCAGGGCCACGGCACGGTGTCCGCCTCGCTGGTGTCCTCCATCGCGATGGCGGGCCTGGCCGTGGTCGCGGGAGTGAGCTCGCTCTTCCTCGTACGGCGCCGCGTGCCGGCCCGCGCCTGAACCCCGACGGCCCTCGTCCCCACCGGGGCGTGGGCCGTTCGCATGTCATCGGCGTATCCCTTTTTCCTGCAGGCCGGAGAAATACGAATTTCACGCGAAGAGGCGCAGGCTTCAGAGAGAAATTTTGCGCTGGACAGGGTGCTCGGCATGCCGGCCGATTCGGCGCGTCTGCAATTCTTCGGCGCGGAGGCCGGGACGCGCTTTCGGAGGGCACCCGCGATTTCCGGTGCCGCGCGGCGAAGAATCGCCCCCGCGAGCCGCCGTTGCGGCGGTCGCCGGGCTGCGATCGCCTGGCTCACCCTGGGGAGGAAGAGGCGCGACACCGGTTGATCAACATGGCGGGGAGTGTGCCATGATGTGCGAGTCTTCCGTGCTCGATCCTGCAGGGAGAGCTGGAAAGTCTCCGGAGGTCGCGCCTCCACCCGAACGGCCCTGAGCGTTGCTGCTACCAACTCGCAGGGCCGTTCGTCATGCACCCGCGGTCAAAGCGGTCAGGTCGAACTCGCCCTCGCGGACCCCGGTCGTGAAGGCGGCCCACTCGGCCGGGGTGAAGACCAGGACGGGCCCGTCCTGCTCCTTGCTGTCCCTCAGCGCGACGTTGCCGTCGGCCAGGGGGGCAACCTCAACGCACGCCGCTGCGCCGTTGCAGAAGGTGCTCTTCCGCCAGGCCGGCGTCGTAGTGTGGATGTACATTTTCTCCCCAAATGCGCAAAAGGGGCCCCATTGCCCCTTCTGAGGTTCGTCGTTAACGTCGCCAAAGCATGGCTTTACGCTGTATAAGAACGCGTGATTCGTCCTCATCCAAAGCTTCCGAACGGATGTGATCGAAAGCCGTCTCGTATCCAGCCACTCGTTCGAGGTCATCGACGAAGTGAGCAGTATACAGCTGTTCCAGGTACACAACGTCATCAAATGCGGAAAACTTCAGGTGAATAAAAGCACCGGTGTTGACCGGATGAAGTGAGTCCATGGTGAGGACTTGCACGCTGACGTGCGGCAGAAGTGAGACCTCCAGGAGATGCTCCATCTGCTCACGCATCACCGCCGGTTCGCCGAATCTGCGCGTCAGCGCCGACTCGTCGAGCACCACATTGAGAAGGCACGCGTCTGCCCTGTGGAGCACACGCTGCTGTCTGTCCAGCCGGGCCTCGACCCGGCTCCTGACACCGCTGTGCGTGATGCGCGCGATGCCACGAGTCGCCAGGATCACTTCTCTGGCGTAGTCCTCGGTCTGCAGCAGGCCGGGCACGATCTGGGGTTCCCAGTTGCGCTGGTGCGTGGCCTCCGCCTCCAGCCCGAGGAATCTTGTGTACTCCTCAGGCAGGGAGTCTTCGTAATCTTCCCACCACCCACGCTGCTCCGTGTCCCGCAACAGGCCGAAGAGCTCGTCAAGTTTCGGCCCATCGCAACGGTAGAGCTCCGCCATGGCCTTGATGTCGTCGGCGCTCGGCGCCGTCTTGGCCGCCTCGATGCGGCTGACCTTGCTCGGGGACCAGCCGAGCTCCTTGGCCGCCCTGGCACCGGTGAGCGCTCTTCGCTCCCGGAGAAGGCGCAGCTCCTGGCCCAGCCGGAGCCTGCGTACTGTCGGACTGCCCTGCTGCGATGGCACCGTCCACTCTCCTTGTCGGGAATGAAGGTGTGGCGGGAAGGGGGCGTTTAGGGCCCGACTGGTGGGGCCGTTCGCGCCCAATCTTACACTGCAAGTTGCACGCGGCGTGTCGCACAGCCTTGCCAGAAGGCTTTCACGGGGAGAGCCTAGGGGCAAGATGAACTCCACGTAGGGGGCATATCCGGGCGGAACTTCTCCTGCCAGAGGGCCGTCGCGACAGTTCCGGTGCAAGTTGCACGGCAATCGTGAAGAAAATTAAATCTTCCCTTGCTAAACGTATTGCAGCTTCGCTCACCTCGGGGGACGATCGGTTCCAGGAGGGTTCTCGAGTGGTGAGGAGGCCGGAGATGACGACACGGCCGTACACCTCGGGCCTTCCGTCCTCGATCGCGCGGCCCTGCCCGGGCCGTCTCGCCGGCAACGTCGCCGCCCCGGATATGAAACTCCGCCCCAGGGAGGCCGCTTGCCGGAAGGACTTCGGAATCGCCTGAAGAACTCAGCGACAATCCGCTCATTCGATCCTGGAAAAAACCGGGCCGCGGCTGACCACCAGCGCGCCGCATTCGGGCTGCCACCCTGCGGCGAAACCGGTCGTCAGCCGTCGGTCCGGCGAAGAAGCCACCTCTGAAAATGCCGCGAAAGGGGTCTTCTCATGTACTCACAAGGTACCAAGGGACTCGCCCGAATCAAGTGCCGGATCCGAGAGCTTATGGCTTGGGCCGATCGCGAGATCTGCATGGAGCCCGACGAGTTCGCCCACCACGTGGGCTGGACCGTGAGCAGGACCGGGTTCGGCTCGCGTCGCTACCGCGACCCACGGTTCGACCAGCTCAGCGTGCCACAGCGCGTGACCGAGGAGGTGTCCTGACGTGCCGAGGAACCCGCGCAACCAGATCTACCCCGCCAACGAGGACCTTCCCGCCGCCGGACGCGGCGGGCCGCTGGTCAGGCTGTGGCGGGCCCGCACCGAGCTGATGCTGCTCGCCGCGCTGGCGCTGCTCGCGCTGGCCCTGCTGAACGCCACGCAGGAGGGGCGGTGGTTGCCGTTCGTCCTGCTGACGAGCGCCGTCTCGGTGCCGGCCGTCACCAGGACCGGGCGCAACTGGGTGAGCGCCCACTTCTGGTGCGTCGTCTCCAGGCACCGCCTGCACCGGGTCTGCCTGGAGACCACGATGCACACCAGAGCCGGGCGGATCCCGCTGGTGCTCTGGATCACGCCGACGACCACGGGCGAGAAGGCGCTGATCATGACCAGGGCCGGCATCTCCGCCGAGGAGTTCGAGGCGTACAGCGAGGAGATCGCGGCCGCCTGCTGGGCCAGGAGCGCGAACGTCTACCGGCACCGGCGCCGGGCGCAGTTCGTGATCGTGGAGATCGTCAGGCGCGACGAGGTCCCGGGAACGACCTCTCCCGGACTCGACCGGCTGTACGGCAGACAGGCCTGGATCTCGCTGAGAGCCGACCTCGAGGAGCCGCCTGATCTGCGCGCACAGGTCGCGCTGGCGAAGGCGGGCTGAGAGACCTGGGGGAATCCGGGACATTTCCCCGGGTGGGAAGCCCCGGAGACCGCGGGGGCTCCGGGGCTTCCCCATGCGCGCGGTACGGGCCAAGATGAGTTCAGCTGGCGAACTCAGGAGCTCGTGATGACGTCGACCGTCCACCGGACTTGTCCCCTCTGCGAGGCCGTCTGCGGCCTGACGCTCACCCTCGACGAGGGCGGGCACGTGACCAGCGTGCGCGGCGACAAGGACGATCCGTTCAGCAAGGGGTTCATCTGCCCGAAGGGGGCCAGCCTCGGCCGGCTCGACGAGGATCCCGACCGGCTGCGCAAGCCGCTGATCAGGGAGGGCGACCTGTGGCGGGAGGTCGGCTGGGAGGAGGCGTTCGCCGCCGTGAAGGCGGGCCTCGACCGGGTCTCCGACCGCCGGTCCGCCGCGATCTACCTCGGCAACCCCAACGCCCACAGCATGGCGGGCGCCCTGTACGGCGCGCCCCTGATCAAGGCGCTCGGCACCCGCAACGTCTACTCCGCCAGCACCGCCGACCAGATGCCGAAGCACGTCGCGAGCGGGCTCATGTTCGGGCATCCGCTGGCCATCCCGGTCCCCGACCTGGACAGGACCGACTATCTGCTGATGCTGGGGGCCAACCCGCTGGAGTCCAACGGCTCGCTGTGCACCGCGCCGGACTTCCCCGGGCGGCTGAAGGCCCTGCGCGGCCGCGGCGGCCGGCTCGTGGTGGTCGACCCGCGCCGTACGCGCACCGCCGCGCTGGCCGACGAGCACGTCTTCGTCCGCCCCGGGACGGACGCCTACCTGCTGTTCGGCATCGTCCACACGCTGTTCGCCGAGGACCTCGTCAGGCTGTCGCACCAGGTCAACGGGCTGGCCGAGGTGCGCGAGGCGGCCAAGCACTTCCCGCCGGAGGCGGTCTCCGGGCGCACCGGCGTGCCCGCCGAGGTGATCGTGCGGCTGGCCAGGGAGCTGGCGGGCGCCCGTACGGCCGCCGTCTACGCCAGGATCGGCACCTGCACGGCCGAGTTCGGCACGCTGGCCCAGTGGCTCGTGGACGTCCTCAACGTGCTCACCGGCAACCTCGACCGGCCGGGCGGCGCCATGTTCCCCAAGCCCGCGACCGAGTGGAGCGCCCGGCGAGGGAGTGCCGCCGCCTGGAGGAGCGGCGGGAGCGAAGCGACCAGAGCGGGGGAAGGCGGCGGCATCCGGGCGACCGAGCCCGCCTCACGAAGTGAGGCCATGAACACGCGGCCGTACACGGTGGGTAGGTGGAGGAGCCGCGTCAGAGGGCTGCCGGAGAGCAACGGCGAGCTGCCGGTGGCCACGCTCGCCGACGAGATCGAGACGCCCGGCGAGGGGCAGGTCACGTTCCTGATCACGGTGGCGGGCAACCCCGTGCTGTCGGCGCCCCACGGCGCCAGGCTCGACGCGGCCTTCGGGCGGCTCGACTTCATGGTGAGCGTGGACCCGTACCTCAACGAGACCACCAAGCACGCGAACGTCATCCTCCCGCCGCCGCGGATGCTGCAGTCGGGCCACTACGACTTCGCGCTGCTCGGGTTCGCGGTCCGCAACTACGCCCGCTACTCGCCGCCGCTGCTGCCGCTGGACGGGCAGCCCTCCGAGGCCCAGATCCTGGCCAGGCTGGCCGTGATCGCCTCCGGCCTGGAGGGTGACCTGGACGAGTTCGTGATCGGCGAGATGCTGCGCAAGGCCACCGAGACCCCCGGCTCCGGGGTCGAGGGACGGGACGTCGCCGAGCTGCGCGCCGAGCTGGAGGGCGAGACGGGCGGCGAGCGCCGGCTGGACCTCATGCTCAAGCTCGGCCCCTACGGCGAGTGGGCCGGCAAGGGCGACCTGTCGCTGCGCAAGCTGCTCGACAACCCGCACGGCCTGGACCTCGGCGCGCTGGAGCCCCGGCTCGGCGAGGTGCTGAAGACCGCCTCGGGC
This sequence comes from Nonomuraea sp. JJY05, assembly GCF_043496855.1. Lineage (NCBI taxonomy): Bacteria > Bacillati > Actinomycetota > Actinomycetes > Streptosporangiales > Streptosporangiaceae > Nonomuraea > Nonomuraea sp. JJY05. The sequence goes on along the minus strand of NZ_JBIEIS010000040.1, from coordinate 55,909 downwards.
CTGATCGAGCTGGCGCCGCCGCAGATCGTCGAGGACGTGGAACGGCTGCGCGGCAAGCTGGACGAGGACCCGCCGGAGATCGTCCTGATCGGGCGGCGCCACCTGCGCTCCAACAACAGCTGGCTGCACAACGTGGGGCCGCTGGTCGGCGGCAGCAACACCTGCACGCTGCAGATCAACCCGGCCGACGTGACCAGGCTCGGGCTCGACGGCGAGGCGGTGGTCCGCTCCGCGAAGGGGCAGCTCACGGTGCCGCTCGAACCCACCGACACGATCATGCCGGGCGTGGTCAGCCTGCCGCACGGCTGGGGTCACGCGGGCAGCGCGCAGAGCGTGGCGGCCGAGCACGCGGGGGTCAGCGTCAACACGCTCACGGACGAATCCACCATCGACGTACTGAGTGGTAACGCAGTGTTCAACGGAGTTCCGGTCACGATTTCACCAACCGGGGTGATCATCGCACAATAGGGTGTCGCGCGTGACTATCGCGCCAGAAGAGGACCGTCTGAACGCCCAGATCGCCTTCGCCGTCGAGATCGACAAGTTGAAGCGGATCATCCGCCGCAACCATTTGATGGACGGCTCGCGGCGGGAGAACACCGCCGAGCACTCCTGGTACGTGGGCACGCTGGCGATGATCCTCGGCGAGCATGCCCCACCCGGGACCGACCTGCAACGGGTGGTGGCCATGTTGCTGGTGCACGACCTGGTCGAGATCGACGCCGGCGACACGTTCATCTATGACCCCGTGGAAGTGGCCGCGCAGGAGGGCGCCGAGCGGGCCGCCGCCGACCGCATCTTCGGACTGCTGCCCGCCGACCAGGGGCAGTGGCTGCGGGAGCTGTGGGACGAGTTCGAGGCCAGGAAGACGCCGGAGGCCAGGTTCGCCAAGGCGCTCGACCGTTTCTCCCCGATCCTGGCCAACCACCTCACCGAGGGCGGCACGTGGCCGCTGTTCAAGGTCAAGGCCGCGCAGGTCAGGGAGAAGGTACGGATCATCGAGGAGGGCTCGCCGTCCCTCGGCGCGTACGCGCTGGAGCTGGTCGAACTCTCCGTGGCCAGGGGACACCTGTCCGAGTGATCCCCACATGGGCGGGGTAGGGGACTTGTCGTGAAAGAGGAAGTGCGAGCGAAACGTCGGCCGTTGCGGGGTTTGGCCGGGCCGGTTGCTCTCGCCGACCGGCTCGAGAAGTCCAAGGCCCTGGACACGCCGATCAGAGTGCTGGCCAAGGCCGTACGCCAGCGCATCCGCCCCGGCCGGCTGCGTGACCTGCTGCACGGTGTGCCCACGGGCAAGCCGCTGCACCCGCCGCTGGCCACGATCAGCCTGGGCTGCTGGCTGTCCGCAGCCGTGCTGGACCTGACCGACGGCGATCCGCGGGCCTCGCGCGTGCTGCTGGCCACGGGCATCGCCAACGCGCTGCCCACGGCGGCGGCCGGGCTGACCGACTGGTCCTCTCTCCACCGCGAGCAGCAGCGCGTGGGCTTCGTCCACATGCTGTCGAACGTAGCCGCGCTGGGCCTGTTCTCCGGCTCCCTGCTGGCCCGGGTACGCGGGCGCGAGCAGATGGGCCGCTCCTTGACCCTGGCCGGGCTCGGCCTGGCCGGGCTCGGCGGCTATCTCGGCGGCCACATGGCCTACCGGCAGGCGGCCGGGGCCAACCACGCCCCGCAGGTCGCCCACCTGGTGCCGCTGGGCTGGCACGACCTGTGCCTGCTCAGGGACCTGCCGGAGGGCCGGCCCGTCGCGCGGCGGCTCGGCTACATCCAGCTCTTCGTGCTGCGCCAGGGCGAGGCCGTCACCGTGCTCGCCGACCGCTGCCCGCATCTGGCCGGCCCGCTGCACCAGGGCAGGCTGGTCATGGAGAACGGGGAGGCGTGCGTGGTCTGCCCCTGGCACGGCAGCACGTTCAGGCTGGCCGACGGCTCGGTGCGGCACGGTCCGGCGACCGCTCCCGCGCCCATGTTCGAGACGCGGATCCGGCGTGACGGCACGCTCCAGGTGCGGCCGGGGTTGACCTGAAGTTCGCTTGAGGTTCTACCGTCGGCCTCATGAGCACGATTCTGGTGACCGGCGCGACCGGCAATGTCGGCAGGCATGTGGTGTCCCAGCTCGCGGGAGCGGGGCTGGAGGTTCGGGCCCTCGTGAGGGACCCGGAACGGGCGAGGCTGCCCGAACACGTGGAGGTGGTGCGCGGCGACCTGTCCGCGCCCGAGACGCTGGAGCCCGCGTTGAAAGGCGTGGAGAGCGTGTTCCTGCTGTGGCCTCATTTCGCGGCGGACGGCGCCGCGGAGGTGGTCACGGCCATCGCCGGGCACGCGCGGCGCGTGGTCTACCTGTCGGCCAACGTGGCGGACGAGCCGGTGACGCACTACCACGAGATCGAGCGGCTGATCCGGCACTCGGGGCTCGGGTGGACGTTCCTGCGGCCCGGCGGCTTCGCGACCAACACGCTGGGCTGGGCCGGGCAGATCAGGCAGGGCGTGGTGCGCTGGCCGTACGGGCAGGCTTCGAGGCCATTGATCCACGAGCGGGACATCGCGGCCGTGGCCACGCACGTGCTCACCTCGGCCGGCCACAACGGCGCCACGTACGTTCTGACGGGCCCCGAGCTGCTCACCCAGGCCGAGCAGGTGCGCGTGATCGGCGCGGCGACCGGGCGCGAGGCGCGCTGGGAGGAGCAGCCGCTGCAGGAGGCCCGCGAGCAGCTCATGGCCGCCTGGGGGAACGCGGCCTTCGTGGAGGGCGCGCTGAAGGCGTGGGCGAGCTTCGTGACGGCTCCCGAGCAGGTCACCGACACCGTGGAGCGGCTGCTCGGCAGGCCCGCGCTGACGTTCGGCCAGTGGGCGGAGGACCACCTGGCCGACTTCAGCTGACCTCGTCCGCGGGGTGCTCCACGAGGGCCAGGATGCGGTTGGACATGAACCTGGCCGTGCGCACCGGCGTGCCGCTGCGGGTGACCTCGCTCACCTCGACGAGCCCCCGCCTCGTGGTCACGTCGACCCGCCGTCCGGCGCGAGTGGCCCTGATCTCGTACGTACGCGGTGTGCCTCCGGCATCGATGACGATCTCTACCCAGTCGCCCTTCATGTACGAATTCATACCCGCGAGCACGGCATTTTATCCGTACACCAGTACGAAAATTGCCGCAACACCGACGCAGACGATGATCCCCCGAAGCACGGGCGCCGGGATGCGCCGCCCCACCCTGGCGCCCAGGAAGCCGCCCGCCACCGCCCCCGTGGCCACCCCCGCCACGGCGAGCCAGTTCACGTGCGCGACCACGATGAACAGCGCGGCGGCCACCGCGTTGACGATCAGCGCGAGGACGTTCTTGGCCGCGTTGACCCGCTGGAGGTGGTCGTCGAGGAAGCTGCCGAGCAGGCCGATCAGCAGCACGCCCTGGGCCGCGCCGAAGTACCCGCCGTAGACCCCGGCGGCCAGCACGCCGAGCCACAGCTCCAGCCCTCCGTGCGGGTGGGCGTGCTGACGCCGGTCGGCCAGCCACCGGTTGAGCCTGGGCTGCACCACGACCAGCAGGCAGGCCAGCGCGATCAGCGCGATGACGACGACCTGGAACACCGACGGGTCCAGGAACAGCAGCAGGATCCCGCCGGCCAGCGCGCCCAGGGCCGAAGCCAGGCCCAGGCGCAGCAGGCGTTCGCGCTGGCCCCGCAACTCGGGGCGGTAGCCGTACGCGGCCGTGAACGAGCCCGGCACGAGCCCGATGGTGTTGGAGATGTTGGCCGTGACGGGATCGACGCCGATCGCCAGCAGCGTGGGGAACGTGATCAGGGACCCGGACCCGACCACCGCGTTGATCGCACCGGCCACCACCCCGGCCGCGCAGACCGCGGCCAGCTCCCACCCCGTCACGAACCCTCCTTACGCGTCCGGGCTCTTAGGGGGTGTGAAGAGGCCGCCCAGATTCTCCAGAACTTTGCCCATTTCTGATGGGACGATCCAGATTTTATTGGCGTCGCCTTTGGCGATCTCGGGCAGGGTCTGCAGGTACTGGTAGGCGAGCAGGTGCTGGTCGGGCTGCCCCTCATGGATGGCCTTGAACACCATGCCGATCGCGTCCGCCTGTCCCTTGGCGCGCATGGCCTGGGCCTCGGCCTCCGCCTGCGCGCGCAGCACGGCCGCCTCCGCCTCGCCGCGCGCCCGCAGCACGGCCGCCTGCTTCTCGCCCTCCGCCTGCAGGATCGCCGCCTGGCGCTGGCCCTCCGCGGTCAGCACGGCGGCGCGCTTGTCGCGGTCGGCGCGCATCTGCTTCTCCATCGAGTCCTGGATGGAGGAGGGCGGGTCGATGGCCTTGAGCTCGACCCGGTTGACCCGGATGCCCCACTTGCCCGTCGCCTCGTCGAGCACGCCGCGCAGCGCGGTGTTGATGTCCTCGCGCGAGGTCAGCGTGCGTTCCAGGTCCATGCCGCCGACCACGTTGCGGAGCGTGGTGACCGTGAGCTGCTCGACGCCGACCAGGAAGTTCGCGATCTCGTACGTGGCCGCCTTCGGATTGGTTACCTGGAAGTAGATGACGGTGTCGATGGACACGACCAGGTTGTCGGAGGTGATCACCGGCTGCGGCGGGAAGGAGACCACCTGCTCCCGCAGGTCGATCATGTCCTTGATGCGGTCGATGAACGGCACCACGAGGTTGAGCCCCGGGGTCAGCGTCCGGTGGTAGCGCCCCAGGCGTTCGATGATGGCTGCCGTGGCCTGGGGGATGATGCGGACCGTGCGGGCCACTCCGAAGCCCACCGCCGCGACCACGACAAGGGCGACGATGAGCTGCTCGACGGACATGGCGACGCTCCGAAGTCGAGGGGACCGACTCCGTAGATCCTATTTCCTTTCAGCTTTCGGTGGCTTTTATGTGAATAAATAGGGATCAGTGGGCGCGCGCGTACCAGCGGCCCTCGGCGCTGCGCTCCAGCGAGAGCGGCACCCCGAACGTCTGCGACAGGTTTTCGGGCGTCATAACGTGCTCCAGCGGCCCCTGCGCCACCACCGAGCCGTGCCTCAGGAGCAGCCCGTGCGTGAACCCGATCGGCACCTCTTCCACGTGGTGCGTCACCAGCATGAGCGTCGGCGAACGGTAGTCGCCCGCCAGCACCGAGAGCCGGCGCACCAGGTCTTCGCGCCCGCCCAGGTCGAGCCCGGCCGCGGGCTCGTCGAGCAGCAGCATCTCGGGGTCGGGCATGAGGGCGCGGGCGATCTGCACGCGCTTGCGCTCCCCCTCCGACAGCGTGCCGAACCGCCGCCTGATCAGATGGGCCGCGCCCATCATGTCGATCAGCTCGACCGCCCTGGTCACGTCGTTGGAGTCGTACTCCTCCGTCCAGCGGCCCATGATCCCGTACGAGGCGGTCAGCACGAGGTCGATGACCTTCTCCTCCGGCGGGATGCGCTCGGCCAGCGCGGAGCTCGCCAGCCCGATCCGCGGGCGCAGATCGAAGACGTCCGCCTGTCCCAGCCGCTCCCCGAGCACCTCGACCAGACCCTCGCTCGGATAGAGCAACGTGGCCGCGACCTGCAGCAACGTGGTCTTGCCCGCGCCGTTGGGGCCGACGACGACCCAACGCTCGTCGGCGTTGACCGTCCAGTCGATGCCGCGCAGCAGGGCCGCTCCGTCCCGCCTGACGGCGACGTCCTGTAGCCGCAGCACCTGACCACCCATCCCCGATACCTCCTTAGGAGTCACGCTCGGGACAAACCTATTGCAGGGCGAGCGCATATCGTGGATCGGTGCGCCCTGAATCGCCTGTCTGTCCCTCCCTGGTCGCCTGGGGCAACGCCTGGCTCGCCGGTCACGTCGGTCTCGACGAGGCGGCTGACCACGTGGAAGCCACCGGCGGTCCCACCGTGGCCGACGACGTCCCGTTGCGTAAATACCTCGCAAACCTGCGCTCCGACGGCCTGCGGGAGCTCCGGCTCGCGCTGCCCGCGCCCGGCGATCCGCTGGGGCTGTCGGGGCCGGCGCCGTTCAACTCGGCCGCGGTGGACGCCGGCCAGGCCGCCATCGTGGTGCTCGACGGCCGCAACCTCGGCCTGGTGCCGACGCCCGACGTGCGCGGGTCGTCCTATGTCGGGGTACGCCTGGAGATCCACGACTCCGGGCCCGTACGCCATGATCTGCCGTCGCTGGCGGAGGCCGAACGCGAGCTGTCGGAGGCCATGCGCTCGGCCACCGACGCCCTGTCCGGCGTCGAAGGCCCCCTGCAGTCCCGCCCCTCGTCCGTCGGGGACCGGGGCGGCGAGCTGGCGCCCGGCTACCCCGCGCGGGCACACCGCGTCTCCGCCCTGGCCACTCGGCTGGCCACCGTGGTGCGGCTGGCCGACGAGCGCGGGCTCACGTCGGGGCAGATCGCCGCCCGCGCCGCGGCCCTGCGCGAGCTGGACCGGGCGGTACGCCGTGCGCTCGTGGCGGCGCATCACGCGATCTTCGAGCCGCTCAGGACCCCGTAGCCGGCCCGCTAAGAGGTCGCGATCTTCCACAGCCTGACCACCTTGTCCTTGCCCGCGGACACGATGACCGCGTGCCCGTCGAGTGGGACGATGCCCACGGCGTACACGCCCTTCTTGTGGGCCTTGACCGGTTTGCCGAGTGTCTTGCGGGTCTCGGGGTCCCAGAGCCTGATCGTGCCGTCGGTGCTGCCGGACAGCAGCACCGTGCGATCGTCGAGGGTGCCGAAGGAGAGCGAGTAAACGATCTTCTTGTGACCGGTGAGGGTGGCGACGGTCTTGCGACTCTTCGGATCCCAGATCCTGATTTTTCCGTCTTTACCGCCAGATGCCACGACCGTCTTCCCGCCCGCCTTGCCGACCGCGACCGAGTACACGCCCCTGGAATGGCGCTTGTACGCCTTCCCGTACGCCTTGCGCCGGGCCATGTCCCACATGCGCACCGTCCCGTCCTCGCCGGCCGAGATGGCGACGGCCCGGTCGCCTATGTGGGTGGCGCTGAGCCAGTTGACCGGCCTGCGGTGGGCCCTGATGATCTTGCCAGTCGCCTTGCGCTTCTTCAGGTCCCAGAACCTCAGATAGCCGTCGGCGTCGCCGGTGACCGCGACGTACCTGCCCTTCACCTTGGTGACGGCGACCGCGTAGACGGCGTCGCCGTGCCAGCCGAGCACCTTGCCCTTGTGGGTCTTGAGGTTCCACAGGCGCACGCTGCCGTCGTACCCGCCGGAGACGGCCATGGGGGTCTTGCCGACCATCACGCAGGCGACGGCGTACACCTCCTCGCTGTGGCCCTTCATCGTGGCCAGCGACTTGTGCCTGGCCAGGTCCCACAGCCGCACCCGGCCATCCTGCCCGCCGGTGACCAGCCACGTCCTGCCGCCCGAGGAGATCGCGGAGATCGTCTGGACGCCCTTGGTGTGACCCTTGAACGACTTCCCGTCCTGCTTGCCGAGGACGGGGACGACCTTCCGCGTGGGTGTGGGTGTGGGTGTGATCCGGGTCGGTGTCGGCGTCGGGATCTCCGCCTGCGGCTGGGCCTGCGTCCGGACGGGGCTCGCGCTCACGGAGGTGGTCACCTGGGCCGCGTTCCCGCCGGTCGGCGAGCCGGTGCCGAACATCTTCGGCCCGAAGTACAGCACGCTGCCGGCCAGGGCGAGCGCCACGACGAGCGCGCCGGAGACCATGGCGGCCCGCCTGCGCCTGGCGTGGACCTCGTCGGGCCGCTCCTCGATCGGCGCATGCTTGAAGAACGCGTCGTTGTCCTCCGGCCCGCCGACCTCCCCGCCCGGCGGCCTCCGCGGCGGAAACCCCTGCCCCCGGCCCTGCCCTTGGCGGCCCTTCCCCTGACGGCCCTCCCCTTGGCCCCCGCCCGGCCCCTGGCCCTGCCCTTGGCGGCCCTTCCCCTGACGGCCGTGCCCCTGCCCCTGCCCCTGGCCCAGGCGACCCTGGCCCTGCTCCTGGTCCGGCGCCGACGGCGGGCGCCCCTCACCACCCGCGGCCGCCTCCGCCCCGGGCACCACCGGCCCGGCCGCCGGTGGACGGGACGCGGCCGGGTGGGGCGTGGCGCTCATCGGATAGGGCGGCGGCACCCGGGACGGACCCGACGGGGGCTGCCGAGGCACATAAGGCACCCCATGCGACGCGCCCCCGTGCTGCGGCGCGCCCCCGTAGCCGGGGGTCGCACCCTGCCCAGGCACGCCACCCTGCCCCGGCACGCCCCCGTATCCCGGCGTCGCACCCTGCCCGGGCGCCCCACCCTGGCCTGGCGCACCGCCGTATCCCGGCGTCGCGCCCTGCCCCGGCGCGCCACCGTAGCCCGGTATCGGGCCCCGGCCGCCGGGGGCGCCCTGCTGTGGCGGCACGTAGGGCGCCGCAGGTGGGCCGGCCGCGGGGGGCTGGGGCGGCGCGTACGCCTCCCCCGAGGGGTTCGCCCACCCGTACCCGCCAGGAGGGGCAGGCGCCGCCGGGCCGCCGGGATTCGCCCACCCGGTGCCGGCGCCTGGTGGCGCCTCGGGCGTGGGCCCATGGGGGTCGGCCCAGCCGGCGACGGCTGAGGGCGGATCCGGCGGGGCCTGCTCGGCAGCGAGTTGCGAGCCCGTGTTGAGCGCGTCCTCGGGCCGTGGCGACTCCCCCTCGTTGGCCAGCAGCGCGAACAGCACGTCGGCCGCCGCAGGCCGCTCGTCGGCCCGCTTGCGCAGGCACGACCGCACGACCGGCCGCAGGGACTCGGGCAGCGCCGAGAGGTCGGGCTCCTCGTGCATCACCCGGTAGACGACCGCGGGCAGGCTGTCCTGGCCGAACGCGGGCCGCCCCGTGGCCGCGAACACCATGGTCAGAGCCCAGCTGAACATGTCGCTGGCCGGCCCCACCCGCTCGGCCGAGATCTGCTCGGGCGACATGTACGCGGGCGTCCCCACGACCCCGCTGCTGATCGTCATGGCCGAGTCCAGCGCCCGCGCGATGCCGAAGTCGATCACCCGCGGCCCGTCGTGGCCGAGCAGCACGTTGCTGGGCTTGAAGTCGCGGTGCACGATCCCGGCGCGGTGGATGGCGGCCAGCGCGGTGACCGTCCCGACGGCCAAGCGGTAGAGCGCGCCGCCCGTGCGCGGCCCGTCCCGCTGCACCACCGCCTGCAGGGAGACCCCGTCCACCAGCTCACTGACGATGTACGGGTGCTCGCCGTCCATGTGGGCTCCCAGCACCTGCGCGGTGCAGAACTGGGCCACCCGCCGCGTGGCCGCCACCTCGCGCAGGAAGCGTTCGGAGTCCAGTCCGGGCTTGTCCAGCCGGGTGTTCAGCAGCTTGATCGCCACGCGCCGCCCGTCGGGCGACTCTGCCTCGAAAACGATCCCCTGCGCCCCCTTGCCCAAGCGGCCGAGCAGCCGGTATTCGCCCAGTGTTCGCGGATCCGTCGGCTGTAAGGGGTGCGTTTCCGGCACCTGGCCCTCCCCCGTTGTGCTAGACCCCCGTTCACAAGTGGGATAAGCGCGGGTGAACACCCACAAACCACCCCAAGTCACGAAAGATCATCGCTCTTTGCGAAAAATTTGCCCTACGCAATAATCGTGGAGATGATCGGGGATTTCCAGCACCGTACGGGGAGCCGTCATATGCGTAGAAGCTTCAGCCTGTTCTTAGCCGGCGGTCTGGCCGCCGCGCCGCTGGCCGTACCCGCCCAGGCGAGCTCCGCCACCGCCACCGCTCCCACCACCGCGGCGGTCGCGCAGTTGAAGCCGTTCTCCACCTTCAAGATCTCCGTCAAGCACAGCGGCCGCACCAAGCGCGGCGGCAAAATCACCTATAGCGTCCGCGCGAAGAATCTGGGCCCCTACTACGCCGACTACTACTGGATCGGCGGCGAGGTGCCCAAGGGCGTCGTGCCCACTCTGCGCTGGGGCGCCGCGAAGGGCACCAAGTGCACCTGGGAGGGTCGCTGGTTCTGGTGCTGGGGCCCGCTGCGGCTGGAGAAGGGCAAGACCGACTGGCTCAACTTCCAGGTGACGCTGAAGAAGGGCACCAAGGGCACGGCCACGGCGCGGGTCGGCGTTGTGTCGTTCGACGTCGACCAGGGCATGGAGAACATCGACGAGGAAGAGCTCAAGCGCCTCGGCATCAAGGGCTACTACTGGCTCAAGAAGGTCAACACCAAGATCGTCTCCCCGCCGCGCCGGCCGGGCCGGAGCTGGTCGCCGCCTCCGCCGGTCAAGACGTACAACCCGCCCACCAGCCACGAGGAAAGCAACAAGAAGAAGGACACCTGACCTTCACCTTGGGCCGCCTCCGCGAAGCGGAGGCCATAAGCACAGCACTACCCCAGGCCGTGCCGTACGGCGTACAGCGCGGCCTGGGTGCGGTCCTGGACGCCCAGCTTCATCAGCACGTTGGAGACGTGGGTCTTGACCGTCTTCTCCGCGACGGCGAGGCTCCTGGCGATCTCCCGGTTGGACCGGCCGGCCGCGATGAGCGCGAGCACCTCACGCTCGCGGTCGGTCAGCGGCACCGGCGACGGCGGGTCGTCCGGCGCCGCCAGCATCGCCTCGGCTGCCTCGGGCGCCAGCAGCACCTGCCCTCCGTGCACGGCCCGCACGGCCTGCACCAGCGCGGTCGGATCGACGTCCTTGTAGAGGAACCCCGACGCCCCCGCCCGCATGGCCGGGCCGACGTCGGAGCGGTCGCTCACCGAGGTCAGCACGACCACCCTGGTCGTCGCCCCGGCCAGCCGTTCGAGCGTGCCGAGGCCGTCGAGCACCGGCATCTTCAGATCCAGCAGCAGCACGTCGGGCGCCAGCTCCCCGACCAGCTCGACCGCCTGCGCCCCGTCGCCCGCCTCACCGACCACCGTGATGTCGTCCTGCAGGTCGAGGAACGTACGCAGCCCCTGCCGCACCACCGGATGATCGTCGGCGATCAGCACCCGGATCAAACGCCCACCTCCACACGCACCGTGGTCCCCGTGCCGCGGCCCGACTCGACGGTCATGACCCCGCCCACGGACTCCGCCCTGTCACGCATCGACACCAGGCCCAGGCCGCGCGACTCCGCCTGCTCGAACCCGTTGCCGTCGTCGCGCACGATCAACACCAGCTTGCCCTCCGCGCACGCCAGGCGCACGGAGACGCTCGTGGCCTCCGCGTGCCTGAGCGCGTTGTGCAGCGCCTCCTGGGCCACTCTGAGCACCGCCACCTCGACCGCGGGATCCACCGGCGGCAGCTCCGCGCACTCGAACGTGACCAGGGACGGGTGGAGCCGGTCCAGCATGCGCACGTGCTTGCGCAGCGTCTCGGACAGGCCGTGCCGGTCGAGCTCGGCCGGTCGCAGCTCGACGATCACCGCCCGCAGCTCGGACAACGCCTCCCCGGCCAGGCGCTGGACGCGTTCGAGCTCGGCGGCGGCCTTCCCGGGGGCCCGGTCGAGCATGGCGGAGGCGGCCTGCGCGGTCAGCCTGAGCGAGAACAGCTTCTGCGTCACGGCGTCGTGCAGCTCGCGGGCCACGCGGTTGCGTTCCTCCAGCATGGCCAGCTCGCGGCCGCGCTCGTAGAGCCTGGCATTGGTCAGCGCGATGGCGGCGTGCGCGGCGAACAGCGTCAGCAGCTCCTGGTCGGCCTGCGTGAAACCGCCCGGCGTGCGCTTGTTGGCCAGGAAGATGATGCCGAGCACCTGGTCGCCGTCGCGGATCGGGACGCCGAGGAAGTCCTTCATCACCGGGTGGGCCTTCGGCCACCACTCGAACCTCGGATCTTCACGCAGGTCAGGCAGCCTGACGGGGCTCCCCTCGCGGAGCATCGCGCCGAGCATGCCATGCTGTCTGGGCAGCGGCCCGATCGCGTCCCACTGCTTGTCGGTGATGCCCTCGGCGACGAACTCGCCGAACGACCCCTCGTCGTCGGGCACGCCCAGCGCGGCGTAGCGGGCGTCGAGCAGCCGTTGCGCCGAGCGTACGATGACCTGCAGCACCTCGCGGACCGAAAGATGGCGGGTGACCGCGAGCACCGCGGAGCTCACCGCCTGCAGGATCTCGTCTCGGTCGGAGGTCACGGGACCAAGCTTATGGTCCTAGGACGATGTGCCCAGGCGACGGCGGGACTTCGGCCCGATGTGCGCCGCCCGCGGCGTTCCTAACGTCGGCGACATGACGAACACCGCACTCATCACCGGCGCTTCCCGCGGCCTCGGACTCGCCCTCGCGAGATCTCTGGCGGACGCCGGCTGGAACCTCGTGCTCACCGCCCGCGGCACGGACGACCTGGAGCGGGCCGCGGCCGAGCTGGGCGCCACCGCGATCCCCGGCGACGTGACGGAGCCCGCGCACGTCGAGCGGCTGGCCCGGGCGGCGCCCGAGCTGGACCTGCTGGTCAACAACGCCGGCGACCTCGGCGTGACGCCGCTGCCGCCGCTGGCGGGATACCCGCTGGAGGCGTTCAGGGTGCTGCTGGAGACCAACGTCACCGCCCCGCTCGCGCTGATCCAGGCCACGCTGCCCGCCCTGCGCGCGGCGGGCGGAGCCGTCGTGAACATCACCTCGGACGCCGCCACCGGCGCGTACGAGGGCTGGGGCGGCTACGGCGCCACCAAGGCGGCCCTGGAGCAGCTCTCCAACGTGTTGTCGGCCGAGGAGCCCGCGGTCCGGGTCTGGTGGGCCGACCCCGGCGAGATGAACACCCGCATGCTCGCCGACGCCGTGGGCGCCGAGGAGGCCGCGGCCGCCACCGACCCCGCCAAGGTGGCCGCCGCGCTGCACGACCTGGTGCGGTCCCGTCCGGCCAGCGGCAAAGTGAGCCTGCAATGACCGTCGCGCTCGACTTCGCGCTGCCGCCGGGCCTGTCGGCGAGCGAGCCCCCCGAGGCGCGGGGGATGTCCAGGGACGCGGTACGCCTGATGGTCTCGCGCGGCGACCTCGCCCCCTCGCACCACCACTTCGTCGACCTGCCGGGGCTGCTCGACCCCGGTGACCTGATCGTCGTCAACAACTCGGCGACCCTGCCCGCGGCCGTCCGGCTCGACCGGCTGGCCGTGCACTTCTCGACCGCCAAGGAGGACGGCACCTGGCTGGTCGAGCTGCGCCGCCGTACCGCCACCGCCTCCGAGCCCTACGGAGGGGGCGAGCCCGGCGAGTGGCTGCCGCTGCCGGGGCGGGCCACGCTGCGGCTGATCGAACGGGAGACGCCGCGTCTGTGGCGGGCGTCGCTGGATCGGGAGGTGGAGCCGTACCTGCGGGCGCACGGGGCGCCGATCCGCTACTCGTACGTGAGCGGGGACTGGCCGATCGAGGCGTACCAGACCGTGTTCGCGACCGTGCCGGGGAGCGCGGAGATGCCGAGCGCGGCGCGGCCGTTCACCGCGGAGCTGGTGACGGCGCTCGTGGCGCGCGGGATCGGGATCGCGCCGATCACCCTGCACACGGGGGTGGCCTCGCCGGAGAAGGACGAGCCGCCCTACGCCGAGCGGTACGAGGTGCCGGCGGGCACGGCGCGGCTGGTCAACCTGGCGCGCGAGAACGGCAACCGGGTGGTGGCCGCGGGCACCACCGTCGTACGGGCCCTGGAGACGGCCGTGGGGGCGGACGGGCGGGTGGCCGCCGCCGCCGGGTGGACCAGGCACATCGTCACACCTCAGAGCGGCGTACGGGCCGTCACGGGGCTGATCACCGGGCTGCACGAGCCGCGCTCCAGCCACCTGCTCATGCTGACCGCGATCGCGGGCGAGACGGCACTCGCGCGGGCGTACGGGGAGGCGCTACAGAACGCATATCTCTGGCACGAGTTCGGTGACACGCACTTGATTCTGAAGAAATAGTCTTTACATAGATTTTGCCAACATGATAGGAACAGCGGGCATTTACGGGGGCTTCAACTGTGTACGCCTCCCCGTGACCACTTCCTCACCGGAGACGTTTAATGCGTAACCTGACCAAGGCCGCGTCGCTGGCATTGCTGGCGGCGGCCCTGCTTGTCCCGGCTGTTCCGGCTTCCGCTTCCGCCACCATGGTCGCCGATGAGCCGTTCTCGGTCTTCGACGTCAAAGTGAAGGCCGCGAAGACCGCCAAGGCCGGCGGCAAGCTCAACTTCACCATCGTCGCCACCAACAAGGGGCCCTACGAGGCCGACGCCTACTTCGTCGGCGGCGAGTTCCCCAAGGGTGTCGACCTCAGGCGGATCATGTACCGGACGAGCGTCAAGGGCACCGAGTGCGGGCTTGAGGGCCGCGCGTTCTACTGCCTCGTGCCGAAGGTCCTGAAGAAGGACGACGCCATCGCCCTGATCTTCGAGACCAAGCTCAAGAAGACGGCGAGGGGCACGCAGACCGCCAAGCTCGGCGTGGTCTCCTACGACGTCCAGACGGGCATGGAGAACATGAGCAAGGAGGAGCTCGACCGGCTCGGCATCCCCGAGCACGGCTACGTGAAGACGGTCAAGACCAAGATCGTCCGCTAGTACGCGGCTCTCTGGAACGTTTCGAACCACTGGAACGTTTCGGGCCCCGTCCACGGCGACGTCCACCACGACGCCCACGGCGACGTTCGAGCCACATGCACCACGACGTCCACGGCGACGTCCATCGCAACGTTCACCGCGACGTTCGAGCCACGTCCACCACGACGTCCACCGCTGCGCCCGCGCCCGAATGCCCGCCCTGCTTCGCGAGCATCGGGCCGGGCGCAGTACCGTGGCTGGATGTGGACCAGCGCAGCCTCCTGATCACCCTGACCGGCCCCGACCGGCCCGGCGTCACCTCGCGGCTTTTCTCCGTTCTGTCCGCCTTTCCAGTGACTGTGGCGGACATCGAACAGGTCGTCATTCGCGGCCGGCTCACGCTCGGCGTGCTCGTCACGTACGCCGGCGGCCCCCCGACGGGCACCGGCACGACCCTCGGCGCCATGTGGACCGCGGTCGAGCGGGTGGCCGAGGACCTCGGCATGGAGGTTGAGCTCTCCACCGGCTCCCAGACCAAGGAGCAGCGCCGCCGCGGCCGCCTGTCGGTCAGCGTGCTGGGCGCCACGCTCCAGCCCGCCGCCATCGCGGGCATCGCCGGGCGCATCGCCGCCGCCGGCGCGAACATCGACCGCATCGAACGCCTCGCCCAATGGCCCGTCACCTGCATCGAGCTGTCCGTCTCCGGCGCCGACCCCAGCTCGTTGCGGGTCGAGCTGGCCGCCGAGGCGGCCGTCCAAGAGGTGGACGTGGCCGTGCAGCGCACCGGCCTGTCGCGGCGGGCCAAGCGGCTCATCGTCATGGACGTCGACTCGACCCTCATCCAGGGCGAGGTCATCGAGCTGCTCGCGGCCCACGCCGGATGCCTGGACGAGGTCGCCAAGGTCACCGAGCAGGCCATGCGCGGCGAGCTCGACTTCGCCGAGTCGCTGCGGCGCCGGGTGGCGCTGCTGGAGGGGCTGCCGGCCGAGGTGTTCGAGGAGGTGCGCAAGGAGGTCGTGCTCACGCCCGGCGCCCGCACGCTGGTGCGCACGCTCAAGCGGCTCGACTACCGCTTCGCCATCGTCAGCGGCGGCTTCACGCAGATCACCGACGGGCTGGTGGAGGAGCTCGGGATCGACTACTCGGCGGCCAACGTCCTCGAGGTCATCGACGGCCGGCTGACCGGTCGCGTCGTGGGCGAGATCGTGGACCGGCCGGGGAAGGCGCGGGCGCTGGAGCGGTTCGCGAGGGAGGCCGGCCTGCCGATCTCTCAGACGGTGGCCATCGGCGACGGGGCCAACGACCTCGACATGATCGCGGTGGCCGGGCTGGGGGTGGCGTTCAACGCCAAGCCGGTGGTGCGGCAGGCGGCCGACACGGCGGTCAACACGCCCTACCTCGACTCGATCCTCTACCTGCTGGGGATCTCCAGGGACGAGGTCGAGGCGGCGGACGCGGAGGACGGCACCGCCCTGACCGCAGGCTGACCTCCAACCCACCCGCCCATCCTGGAGCCCCAGGATGGGCACTCCGGGACTCCGACCGCGGCCAGCCCCCTCGCCAGTCCCTGAGCGCCCCTTCGTGGTCTCTCGGTGCTCCTTGGGTCCCTCAGTGCTCCTTGGGTCCCTCAGTGCTCCTTGGAGCCGCCAGCGCAGCTAGGGACCTGTCAGGACACCCCGGGGCCGCCAGCGCAGCTTGAGGCCGCTAGTGCACACTTGGGGCCACCGATGCAGCTCGGGCCGTCAGCGCACCTCGGGACGGCCACCGCACCTCGGGACCGCCAGTGCACCTCGGTGCCGCCACCGCACCTCGGGGCCGTCAGTGCGCCTTGGGGTCCCAGAGCGTGATCAGGCGCCCCTCACCCATCCACAGCTCCTCCCAGGCGGACTCCACCTCGATCACCGCGAACGCGCCCGGCCGGAACACATAGTCGCCCCCGGCCAACCCCACGGCGAGCTCGTGCACGCCCGGGTTGTGCCCGCACAGCACCACCGTGCCCAGCTCAGGATCAACCCGGCGGACCAGCTCCAGCAGCTCATCGGGGTACGCCTCGTAGATGTCCCGCTCGTAGCTGATCTCCACCTCGGGAAAGGCGAGCTCGGCGGTGCGCTTG
The DNA here is from genome assembly GCF_043496855.1 of Nonomuraea sp. JJY05. Classification (NCBI taxonomy): domain Bacteria; kingdom Bacillati; phylum Actinomycetota; class Actinomycetes; order Streptosporangiales; family Streptosporangiaceae; genus Nonomuraea; species Nonomuraea sp. JJY05. Next base: position 39,420 of record NZ_JBIEIS010000040.1, on the reverse strand, counting down.
GTCCTGAGCGCCGGCGAGCACAGCACGACGTCCGGGTTGAGCCCGGCAGCCCGTATCTCGTCGCCCGCCTGCCTGGCGTCCCGCTCGCCCCGCTCGGTCAACGGCCGCTCCCGATCGGCCGACCCGGGGATGTGGGCGGCCTTCGCATGCCGCAGCACAATCAACGTCCGCACCAGATCACCCTGTCCTCGAAGCCCAGACGGCCAGCCCGACGATCACGGCCAGGATGACGAGCATCCCCAGCAGAATCAGGCCCAGGGTCTTCCCACCGCTGGGCTGCTTGTCACCTTTCACGCGCCCAGTTTCCCACCGAGCCACCCCGCCCCCACGCCCGCCTTCACCCAGCCCTCTCGCTCAACCCCCTCACCACTCCCCGGGCACCGCCATGTCCGAATCCGCTCACCCACTCCCCAACCACCACCCGCCAGACTAGGCTCACCCACTTCGGGACTTGATCCGGTGCGGTAGCCCGGGCCGCTGTGCAGTCGACGCGGGTTGTGCCCGCCCTCAATAAACCCCCAGGCAATCGCCCACATCCCGCAGGTGCCAACGCCGACGTCCACGCCCCCAGCACCGCGACCGCCCTTCACGCCGCGCACCCCCCACGCCGAGGACCCCGTCACGCCGAGCACCCCCTCATGTCCCCAGCACGCCACCTCCTCCCCTCCTGCCGAGCGCCCCCCTCAAGTCCCCACAGGCCACCTCGTCCCCTCACCGCCGTGCACCCCCCAAGTCCCCAGCACGCCACCTCGGGTCCCCCAGCACCACTACCTCCTCCACTCACGCCGATGCCCCCCTCCTGCCCCACACGCCACGTCGGGTCCCCCGCACCACCACCGCGTCCCCTTGCGCCCAGCATCCCTCGTGTCCCCAGCACGGCCACCTTGTCCCTCACGCCGAGCACCCCATCCCGCCGCGCACCCCATCTCGCCCGACGAGACGTCCTCGATCGCCCGCACCGGCAAAGAAGCCGACGACCGGCGGCGGCCCGGCATCCGAAGGTTCGGCGGAAAAGGCGAGACGCCCGCCCCTACGCAGTAGGGCGGGCGTCTCTCCAGGGTATTGCGGGGTGTTACGAAGCCACGGGCTGGTGCTCGCGGTTGTCGTTGTTGGCCGATTCGGTGGTCACGGAGCGCCGCTTGGACACCACGATGGCCCCGACCACCACGGCCACCGCCACCACCGTGACGCCGATCCGCAGAGTCGGGTTGCCCGCATACTGCACCACCGCGGGCGCGACCAGAAGCGCCACCAGGTTCATCACCTTGATCAGCGGGTTGATGGCAGGCCCGGCCGTGTCCTTGAACGGGTCGCCGACCGTGTCGCCGATGACGGTGGCGGCGTGCGCCTCCGAACCCTTGCCGCCATGGTGACCGTCCTCCACCAGCTTCTTGGCGTTGTCCCAGGCGCCGCCGGAGTTGGACAGGAAGACGGCCATCAGCGTGCCGCACGCGATGGCCCCCGCGAGGAAGGCGCCCAGCGGCGCGTACCCGAGGGCGAACCCGACCGCGATCGGCGTCATGACCGCCAGCAGACCGGGCGTGGCCAGCTCGCGGAGCGAGTCACGGGTGCAGATGTCCACGACCCGGCCGTACTCTGGCTTCTCCGAGCCGTCCATGATGCCCGGCTTGTTGCGGAACTGGTCGCGTACCTCGAAGACCACGCGCATCGCGGCCCGTCCGACCGCCATGATCGCGAGCCCCGAGAAGAGGAACACGACCGCGGCCCCGATGACCAGGCCGACCAGGACGTTCGGCTGGTCGACGCTGAGGCTGAAGGTGGAGAACGTGCCGAGCGCGGACTTGACCGCCCCGCTCGCCGTGGCCAGGGCGTCCTCCACCGAGGTACGGAAGGCGCCGAACAGCGCGGTCGCCGCCAGCACGGCCGTGGCGATCGCGATGCCCTTGGTGATGGCCTTGGTGGTGTTGCCGACCGCGTCCAGGCTGGTGAGCACGCGGGCGCCCTCACCTTCGACGTCGCCCGACATCTCGGCGATGCCCTGGGCGTTGTCGGAGACCGGCCCGAACGTGTCCATGGAGACGATGACGCCGACCGTGGTCAGCAGACCGGTGCCCGCCAGCGCCACCGCGAACAGCGCGATCGTCACATTCCCGAACCCGAGCAGGAACGCGCCGTAGACCGCGCCGCCGATGACCAGGGCGGAGTAGACGGCCGACTCCAGGCCGACGCTGATGCCGGCCAGGATGACGGTGGCCGGGCCGGTGGCCGAGCTCTCGCCGATCTCGCGTACGGGACGGCGGTTGGTCTCGGTGAAGTAGCCGGTCAGCAGCTGGATGGCGCTGGCCAGCACCAGCCCGATGAGCACCGCGCCGATGGCGATGAGCCGCGGGTTGGCGTCGGACTGCTCGGTGGCGCCGGTCAGGGCGCTGAAGCTGTCGGGCAGATACAGGAACGCGGCCACCGTCACCAGCACCGCGGAGATCGCGGCCGAGATGAAGAAGCTGCGGTTGATCGCCGACATGCCGTTGCGGTCGCGGTCGCGCATTCCGGTGACAAAAATGCCGATGATCGCCGTGATCACGCCGACCATGGGGACGATCAGGGGGAAGACCAGCCCCTGCTCGCCGAAGGCCACCTTGCCCAGGATGAGGCTGGCGACCAGCATGACCGCGTACGACTCGAACAGGTCGGCCGCCATACCCGCGCAGTCACCGACGTTGTCGCCCACGTTGTCGGCGATGGTCGCGGCGTTGCGCGGGTCGTCCTCCGGGATGCCCTGCTCGACCTTGCCGACCAGGTCGGCGCCGACGTCGGCGGCCTTGGTGAAGATGCCGCCACCGACTCGCATGAACATCGCGAGCAGCGCCGCCCCGAACCCGAAGCCCTCGAGCACACCGGGGGCGTTGCCCTGGTAGATGAACACGACCACGGCCGCGCCGAGCAGGCCGAGGCCCACGGTGAACATCCCGGCCACACCGCCGGTGCGGAACGCGATGCGCATGGCGCGCTTCTCGCCCGATTCGTTGGCTGCGGCGGCGACACGGACATTCCCGCGCACGGCCAGCCACATGCCCGTGAACCCGGTCAGTGCGGAGAAAACCGCCCCAACCACGAAGAAGATCGAACGTCCGACGACTACTTCTGTTTCCCCCGGTAGCAGGAGCAACAGAATAGGTATTGCGACGACGAAGATCGCCAATGTGCGGAACTGGCGCGCCAGATAAGCGGCGGCGCCTTCTTGTACGGCACGCGCGATGTTCTGCATGCGCTCCGTGCCTTGGCCGGCGGACAGCACTTCGCGCACCAGGCCGCCGGCGACGGCTAGTGCGATCAGTGCGACCGCGGCGACCACGATCACGATGGTGAGATTGTTTCCACTCAGGGCCAGATTTGACGCTGGCTCCGCTGCCAGCATGTGCCTGCTCATCGTTCTCCTCGGCAAGACCGGTCGTCCTGCCCGGGCGGTGCTGCAGTTTTCCTCGGCGGGTGTTGCGGCACCATCCGGGTTGTGGGTGCCGCTTCCGGTTGAATCCGCGTTCCGCCGGATCACCTTGGCCGGTGCCGGGAGTCTACGCAGGCACTGAACGGATATGAAGGCTCTCGAGGTGGCTAATTGTGCGCGCGTCCAGTAATCCCCTGACAGCGGGCCGGTTTGCGGCCTGACAGGCGAAATTTCCCCGCGTTTAAGGTCATGAAAACCTGCCGATAGTGCCGGACCGAAACTCTGGAGGCCTGGAGCGATGCTGGAGGGACCCGGGAGACGGAAGACGGCCGCCGAAACGACCGCCCAACACGGTCACTCCCACCCGCCACCGCCACCCGACCACGGCACCACCGCCCAGGACCCGGCACGCAGGACCCCCGCCCGCCACCACCCCACCCGACCCCCGTCGACACGGCCCCATCGAGCCCCGCCCACGCCGCGGACCGGACCTCATCCGACGACCGGAACGCCCATCCGATCCCTCTGGGGTACTCGCGGCGCGATGACCGGAACCACCGTCCGCCTTGTGCGCTCATCCACGCACATGACCACCCACACTGAGGCCATCTTCCCGCGGTGGTCTCATTCACCTCAGGTGACCGCCGACGCCACATGACCGTCCATGCCAGCTGACCGACCGGCGACAGGCGCCTTCATCCATGAGCCGGTTCGCGCCACAAGCGCCTTCGCCCCGCATTCACCCCACGAGCCGATCCACGCCACAGACGTCTTCCCCCGCGTTCACCCCACGGCCCCGCACACGCCACAAGCGCCTTCGCCCCGCATTCACCCCACGAGCCGATCCACGCCACAGACGTCTTCCCCCGCGTTCACCCCAGGAGCCGGTCCAGTCACAGGCACCTTCCTCTCGCGTTGCTGTCCACGCGGTGCGCTCCTCGCATCTCCGGGATCGCACGCCTCGCGCGACCATCCGCCCCGCGAACCCGGCTCCCCTCGCACGACCATCCGCGCCGCCGTCCCGCTCACCCCTCGCGCCGTCCGCGAGCCGCGACCCCGCTCGCCCGTCCCGCCGTCCACGAACGACGACCCCGCTCACCCGGCTCACCTTGCACGACCATCCGCGCCACAGACCCGCTCACCCCTTACGCCGTCTGCGAGCCATCGTCCCCGCGAATCCGCCCGCTCCCCAAGCACCAGCCGGTGAACGAATGCCGCGATCCATCCCTGTCGGCGGAAACCGGAAGCCACGGTGCTCGTGTGCCGTGACGGCGGCCGGCCGCGTGCGGGTCAGCGGGCGTCTCCCTGGAGGCGCTCAGCCACGTGCGGCGGGTGGGACCGCTCGTGCTTTGCCGTACAAGATGGGGGTTTTGAGTACAGAACGGCCGCAAGCCGGGCGCCACAAAGGGACGCCCGGCGGAGCGAGGCGGGATGGGGGAGCCGGCTCAGACCTTGGCGGCCGCGGGCCAGCTCATGCGGATATTGGTGCCCTTCGGGCTGGGGAAGACCTCGACGTCGTCGGCCAAGCCCGCGATGACCGCAAGGCCGAAGCCCGACATGAACGAGTCAGAGAGCATGCCCAGATCGAGGGGCTGCTCCTGATTGATCTCATCGCTGGGGGCCTGGTCGCTGACCGTGACTTCGAAACGCCCGGAGTCGTCACGCAGCTCGATGCGGATGGGCTCGCCCGGACAGTGGACGCGGTGCGCCTCGACTGCCCGGGAGCACGCCTCACCCACAGCGAGCCTGACTTCGTCCAGCAGGGACTCCTCCACGCCGGTGCGGCGAGCGATCGCCGTCGCCACCAGCCGCGCGGTCCGCACATGGGCGGGAAGAGCGCTGAACGTCAGCTCGACGGTAGCCATGCTACTTGTCTTTGCCGTGAGCTTCCTTGGCCTCGTCGACCGAAGCGTAAATCCCGAAGACCTTGGTCAGACCGGTGATCCGGAAGATCTTCAGGATGCGCTCCTGGGTGCAGACCAGCTCGAGCGAGCCGTCGTGCGCACGAACCCGCTTGAGCCCCCCGACCAGGACACCAAGGCCCGTGGAGTCGAGGAAGTCCACCTTCTCCATGTTGACGAGCAGGTGGAAGTTGCCCTTGTTCACCAGGTCGATGAGGAGCTCACGCAATCTCGGCGCCGTGTAGACATCGATCTCACCCTCGACCTCCACGATGGTGAGTCGGTCTTCGGTGCGGTGATCCAACTTCAGATCCACAGATCCTCCAGCGCCTCGCCTGCGAAACTACTCTCTTGGGACTGGCAATCTGGAGCGTGGCCCCAGATCGTCCGACCCTGACGCGCGGCATTCAACCATGCGTCTGGCTTGTGTCTATACGAAATCACGATTCCCGGCGACTTTGCCCATCGATGCAAGACTGGAAACAGTGACTTCCTCCGCATCCTCCCCACAACAGGCGGGTCCACTCCTCCGCCACCTACTCGGTGTTCCCGCACGTCATGAGCGTGTCACCCATGTGGAGCATGTTCCAGCACGTCGGGCGGGTCAAGCGGGATGGCCGAAATGGACGCCAGAAGTACTTGTTACGCGCTTGGCGAACCGCGGGGTGACAGGACTCTGGCCTCACCAGTACGAGGCCGCCGACCTGGCATTTCGTGGCCGAAACGTGATCATCTCAACGGGTACGGCGTCCGGGAAGTCGTTGGCGTACCTCACTCCCGCCGTCGCCTCCTGCCTCGACGGCGGCACGATCCTGTACCTGACCCCGACCAAGGCCCTGGCCGCCGACCAGCTGCGCGGCCTGCGCGACCTGCGGATCACCCAGCTCCGCGCGGCCTGCTTCGACGGCGACACGCCGTTCGAGGAACGTACGTGGGTGCGCCAGCACGCCAACTACGTCCTGACAAATCCGGACATGCTGCACCGGAGCATCCTGCCCCGCCACTCCCAGTGGTCCTCATTCTTCCGCCGGTTGCGCATGATCGTCATCGACGAGTGCCACGGCTACCGCGGCGTCTTCGGCTCCCACGTCGCCCAGATCCTGCGCCGCCTGCGCCGCGTCTGCGCCCGTTACGGCTCGCGCCCCACATTCCTGCTCGCATCGGCGACGGCCAGCGAGCCGGGCGCGTTCGGGATGAGGCTGACGGGGCTTGAGATGGACGAGGTGACCGTGGACGCCTCGCCCAAGGGTTCCACCACCATCGCGCTGTGGGAGCCGCCCCTGACCGAGCTACGGGGCGAGGGAGGGGCACCTGTGCGGCGGACGGCCACGGCGGAGGCGGCGGATCTGCTGGCGGACCTCGTCCTGGCCGACGTCCGCACACTTGCCTTCGTACGTTCCCGCCGCGGCGCCGAAACAGTCGCCCTGACGGCCCGCGCCAAACTCGCCGACGTAGCCTTCTCCCTCTCCACCCGCCACCCCCGACCCGCCACCCCCCACCACCCGAACACCGCAGACCCCACCACCGGCCACCCGAACACCGCAGACCCCACCACCGGCCACTCGAACACGGCAGAACCGGCTCCCACCGACCGACCGAGCGCCGCCAACCCGACCAGCACCTTCCAGCCACCCTCAACGGAACCGACCACCACCACCCAGCTGGAGCCGGCCCCGACCACCACCCAGCTGGAGCCGGCCCCCGACCGCCGACCGAACACAGCCGAATCAGCGCGCACCGGCCGGCCCACCCCGTTGGAAGCGGACCCCGCCCTCAGCCACCAGCCGGACACCGCGCACCTGATGGGCCCCACCAGGCCGGGACCATCCCATCCCACCGGCCTCTCGACAGACCCCGCGGTCGGCACCTCAGGGCATGAGGGCCCGGCAACCGACCCTGCCTCGGAAAGCTCCCTCGCCTGGGCGCTCCCGGACGCCCCCGCCCAGCCGGACTGGACCGACCTCCCCAACAAGATCGCCGCCTACCGCGCCGGGTACCTCGCCGAAGACCGCAGGCTCCTGGAGAAGGCCCTCCGCTCGGGCACGATCATGGGCCTGGCCACCACCAACGCCCTCGAGTTGGGCGTGGACGTCTCAGGCCTGGACGCCGTGCTGATCGCAGGCTGGCCCGGCACCCGCGCCTCCCTCTGGCAGCAGGCGGGCCGGGCGGGCCGCGACGGCCAGGACGCGCTCGCCGTGCTGATCGCCAGGGACGACCCGTTGGACACCTACCTCGTCCACCACCCCCAGGCCCTGTTCGGCCAGCCCGTGGAGGCGATCGTCCTCGACCCCGACAATCCGTACGTCCTCGGCCCCCACCTCTGCGCCGCGGCCGCCGAGATCCCGCTGACCGACGACGACCTGCCCATCTTCGGCACCACCACCTCAACGGTCCTCGATGACCTGGTCTCCCAGGGGCTGCTCAGGAGGCGCCCCGCGGGCTGGTTCTGGACCAAGCGGGAGCGTGCCACCGACCTCGCCGACATCCGAGGCGGCGGAGGCGCTCCCATCCAGGTCGTGGAGTCGTCCACCGGCCGCCTCCTGGGCAGCGTGGACGAGCCGTCCGCGCACACCACCGTGCACACGGGCGCGGTCTACATCCATCAGGGCGAGACCTTCCTGGTCGAGCTTCTGGACCTGGAGGCGGGAGTCGCCCTGGTGTCCAGCGCGACCCCGGACTTCACGACGTTCGCTCGCGACATCACCGACATTTCCATCCTCGCCACCCAGCGCTCCCATCCCCTGGGCCCGGGCACGCTCCACTTCGGCGAGGTGGAGGTGACCCGGCAAGTGGTCTCGTACCTCAAGAGACGCCTCCAATCAGGCGAGATGCTCGGCGACGAGCCCCTGGACCTGCCACCCCGCACCCTCCGCACCCGCGCCGTCTGGTGGACGCTCCCCGCCTCGGCGGTGGCGCCGCTCGCCGAAGCGGGCATCGACCTCGGCGGTGCCGCCCACGCCGCCGAACACGCCTCCATCGGCCTGCTCCCCCTGTTCGCCACCTGCGATCGGTGGGACATCGGCGGCGTCTCCACCGAACTGCACGCCGACACGGGGCTGCTCACCGTCTTCGTGTACGACGGCCACGAGGGCGGGGCGGGCTTCGCCGAACGCGGCTACGCCCGTGCGGCCGACTGGCTGACCGCCACGCGCGAAGCCATAACCTCCTGCGAATGCGAACGAGGCTGCCCTTCCTGCATTCAATCCCCGAAATGCGGCAACGGTAATGAGCCCCTGGACAAACGAGGCGCCATCCGCCTTCTCAACACACTGCTGTCCCCTCAGTAAAACGCCACGAGACCGCACAGGAAATGCCGTCGAGGGCACGGCTCTTCTCCGCGTGAGCGGCGCGCGCAGCCCGTCAAGCGGGCCCACTGGACCTACCGGGGGTGCCTCCAGAACCCAGCTCCACCTGCGCTGTCGAACGCCAGCCCAGACTTCGGTCCTGCTTGATCCGTGATCCGAAGGGACCGATTTAGCTTTCGCCGTCTCTGTGCCGATGGCCCACGAAAGCGCGTTCCTCGCCTTCGCCCTTTTCGTCATCGTCGCCGGACCAGAAATCAGCCGCGCCCGGCCGCGGGCGTTCCCAGAATCCGCTGTCCTCCATTGACCGTGGAGTCGGCGGCAGATAATCGTCCCAGCGATCCTCCATTCGCACGGCAGGCCGGACGGGGGAGGCGTCGGACTCGGGGACATCCGTGACCGCGGAACTGGGCAAGGTGATGTGAACGGGCCCCTGACGAGCCTCCGGCACGTCTCGCACCTCCTCCCCCTCGAACGCGGCGGCGGCCTCCTCAGGCTTCCGATCGAGCGCGGGCGGCGCCGGCGACCGGTCCGAAGCCGTCCCTTCGGAACGCTCATCAGACACCGGCCGCTGAGCCCGGGACTGATCGGGAACCCGAGTCTTGGCGACGGCCAGGATCACGGCCGGCCGCCGCCGGGGCGGGGCCGTGGTGACCGAGACGCTTTCGTTCGCATGCGTGGTCTGAATTTCGCCGACCGGCGACGTGCCCACACCTGTGGCCGCTGCGGCCGTACCAGGTGTGGGGCTCTCGCCCGTGGCGAGCGCCCGGCGCCTCGCCCAGGCGCCCGCATGGGCGCCGAACAGCAACAGGAGGATGCCCGCTGCGACGTAGAGGCCGTACTGCCCGAGGTTCCCGATCGGCGACTCGCTCGACTGCGCTTTCACGTCGGGCTGGACGGGAGCGTTGTCCGCGCCATCCTTCGCATCGGATGGCCGCAGACCGCCCGTTTCGTCGGCCGTGGGGATCGGCAGGTTCCCGTTGGGGTCGGCGTCGGGTATTGCCGGAAGCTTGGCCGTCGTCCGCTTGTGCGTCGTCGGTTTGGTCGTCGGCAGGGTCTGCCTCTTGGCCGGCAGCGTGGGCAGCGGGTCGACGTTCTTGGTGGTCTTCGGCGTCCGGGCACCTGTGGTCTTCTTCGTCGGCGTGGGCGTCGGCGCGCCGGGGAAGGCGACGTACGCGGCGGCCGAATTGCCCGACCCGATCGACCCGCCGTCGCCGTCACCCCTGAACGCCTTGACCGTGAACCCCACCTTCTGGCCCTTCGCCTTGGTCGGCACGGCCAGCACCGCCTGGCATGTGGACCCGGCGCACGCGCTGTCGGCGGGCAGCCTTCCCACGATGCCGGACTGGCTGTTGGAGACCTCGTACGACTGCAGATCAGGCTCCGAGCCCTTGCTCCAGGTCAGCCGGACCTTGGCGCTGCCCTGCCGGGTCGCGTTCACGTTGCCCGGCGCCTCGGGCGGCCGCCGGAGCTTGAACGTGCTGCTCGCGTACCTGCTGCCCGTGATCTCTCCCTTGAGGGTCACGGTGAAGGTCCCGTTCGGAGCGTTGCCGCCGTCGAACGTGCCGGAGATCGTCTGGTTCGCTCCCCCTCCGGCGACCTTCTCGCTGGGAGTGGAGGGTCCCTCGACGTAGAGGCCCATGTTCAGCTGCATCACGCCCGTGTGCGCGGAAACGGTCACAGACGAGCTCGAAAGCACCTGGCCGTCAGCGGGCGAGGTGATCTGCCCGGACGAGTCGGCCCGCCACGTCACCGCGGCGGCCTGAGCGGTCCCGCCAAGCGCGATGGAGCCGGCCACGATCATCCCTGTGGCCACCACTCTGCCGACTACCGTCACGACGCTTCCCTCCATCGAGAGCCTCGCGCCGCCTGACCGCCCTGGGGCGCTCACGCGACGACCGGAAGTGCAGTCCGCCCGGCCGATACGGTCACCGACCGTCCCCGGACCCGCACCCTAGCGACTAAGCTCCGGCGCTCCCAGGCGCCTGTCACATACGGCATGGACCGAGGGTAAGCGGAACCTTACGGTACATACACAACTCTTGGACACCACGTCCAAGAAGTCGTGACTGGATCGCGACCTAGCCCCGCAAGCCCCAAGCGCCCCACCGTTTTCGGATCACCATTCGATTCATTCTCTGCATTTCACACCAACCGAAATGCGGTTATTAAACACATAGATGCCACAGAGTCCCATAGTAGCCATTTGCCCCAAAAGCGCACACGGTCGACTACCTCCAGGACGCGAAGAAGGAGGCACGAAGTGGGCAATCACGCCCGAAGCGGACCCGCTGACTGACGCAGGTCAACCCCGACCCCGCCGCTCACCACACGCTTCCCTGTGGGCAAGATTCCTTCCTTCACCGTTACCTGGTCCGAGCAACCATCGCCTCCACGCTTCACCACCATTTACCAAGCTGACAGACCCACCACTTGTGCAAGTTCGCCCTGCAACGCTGACCCCCGCCGTCCTGAGCATGGAGGAGTCCGTCGCGGACAGACGTCAATGCCAACCTGCTCTCAGCCAACGCGCGACCTGCTCCTCGCCATCAATTCCTCGACAACGACGGCTCCGGCGGATTAACGGGCCATTCTTGCTGGACCGGCCCGAGATCTGGCCGTCAGCGTGCGAGGGCCCAATATCGGCAGTGAGATCGACAGCGAGGTCCAAACGTCGGCGACTTCGTCAGTGATTTCGCATTGAGTCAGCTTCACGCCGTTCTGGCTGGCCAGGGAAGCGGCTCGGGCGCAGGCGGCTTCTGGATTGATTATCGCTAGCTTGGCTGCTGCAAGGGCGCTCATATCGGCGGCACTGTTTACGCGATGGCGTGCCACACGTGCCGCCCCCAACGTGGCGAACGCTGTGGCGACCGCCATAAGGAGACCCATGAGAGCTACACCCCAGAGTGTGGCCGAGCCCTTTTCTTCAGGATTGATGGGAACCTCCTCGCCTTCCAGGTCGTTTGTCTGCGATCAAGGGGAATATCCGGGCTCGGTGTCGGCGGTGGCCGTCGCGGATATTTGTACTGCGGGCAATGATTGGGCCCAGGGTGGTCGTACTTCTACGGTGATCTGAACTTTCGTGGTTTCCGTGTCGCGGGTTACGGCTACCTGCGCCCCCGGTCGGGTGGCCGTGCGAGCTCGGGTCATGACCTGGTCGAGGGGCTCGCCCCTGGCCGCGGCTCGTGCCGCGGCGCGGGCGGCGTCCACGCACTCGAGCTGGACGCCGACGGCTTGAATGGCCCACAGCGCGGCTGCGAGGACGACCATGAGCGCGGGCAGCATCGCGGCGGTCTCGGCCGTGACCGAGCCCCGCGATGCCGACCGCTTCCTGCCCAGGGAAATCCGCGCTTGGCGGACGGTCATCCGGTGACGGTGTTCAGTGCTCGATCGATAAGGGCCTTCAGCATTTCCTGAACCTCTGGACTGCTCACTACCTTGAACAAAAGTGCGGCGAAGGCGCAGGCCGCAATCGTGCCTACCGCGTATTCCGCCGTGGACATACCGCGCTCACGATTGATCGTTGCGCAATGAAGCCATCTGTTGGGCCGCGTCGGAGCGGGGCGGGGAGTAGGCCCACACTGGGCCGGCTTGGGTGATCCGTTTAGTGTGCTCGCGGCGAGCTTGGGCAGCGTCGAAGTTTCCCTCAGAGACGTGGTCGAGGTTTCCCTTGGCGACTTAGCGGTGTGAGTGGTGGCTTCTGCGGCGGCGTTGAGGGCTGACGAGGCGCTTCGGGTGATGTGGGTGCGGCTGAGTGAGAACTGGCGGACTGTTTTGTTGCTCGATGCGGTGCGGCTGGGTTCCGGGGTGGCTTTGATGTCGTCTGGCATGGTGGCGGGACTGTGCATCTTGCCTCCAGGTGGTGCTCGAAGCCGGGGCCTTGTCCGGCGGGAGTCCTTAGATTGGCCGAAGCCGGGCCGTAGGCAATGAACCGAACTGCGTTCTGTGGATGGACGAGATTCCCGCGGGCCACGTTGTGGATGAGTGTTCCGGAGCCAGGGCGCGGAGTTGGTGTCCGGAGAGCGCTATTGAGCCTTGAGGTCGAGTCGAGGGCTTGCGGACGGTGTTGGCGACATCGAGAGCCCCCAGGCAGCGGGTTGCGTGCTCCAGGGGCGACATCGCCGCGCCAGGAGCGGCATTGGGCGCACCTGCGGCGGCGTAGAGAACTCCCAGGAACAAGTTGCTCGCTCAGGGCGGAGTTGACGACGTAAAAGCCCGATGGATGGGTTGACCACCAGATGCGGCGTTGCGTACCCAGAAGGAGATGTAGAGGACACGAGAAGCTACATCGCGCTCTTAGAGGGCGTCCGAAGTGCGAAGTTTGTGATTGATTGCCGGTTACGTGCGTCGCCAGGTTGGGGTGGATTCGCGGTTACGTCGGGGGAGGTTGCCGATGGAGGCCAGGCGGATCATGGCTGCGGCGGGTCTGACCGCGTCTCGTAGTCACGGACCAGCCGGCGGTGGAGCATAAGCCAGCCCAGGGTGCGTTCAACGACCCAGCGGCGCTTGACCACGTGAAATTTGGGCTGGTTGGAGCGCCGTGGTGCGACCTCGACGTCGATGCCCAGGCCGGCGGCGTGGGCGGCCATCGCCTCCTTGAACCCGGCGTCCGTCCAAGCCTTGCTCACGCTCGGGTTGGCGGCGGCGGCCTTGTAGCAGCTCGATGCCGATGGCGTTGTCGTGCACGCTCGCGGAGGTCACCACCGCCGCGATCTCCAGCCGACCGAGCACATCGGAGGCGATGCCACGCTTGCGACCCCGGCTCTTCTTGCCCGGATCCAGCCCGGTGGTGTCCGCCGACGCGTTGACGCTGGTGTGCCCCGTCTGGGTGTCCAGCACCACGGCGGTGGGGTCCTCGGCGCGGCCCGCCTGCTCACGCGCCTGCCAGCACAGCAGGTCGTGGGTGGTCTGGTCGGTGCCGTCATCGCGTCAGCGGCCGAAGTAGTAGACCGCGGCGTTCGACGGGAGATCGTGCGGCAGGTAGCACCGCTGGCAGCCGGTCCGGCCTGGTTCAGGATGCGGAGTGAAGACGTTCGCCACGATCGTGGACGACGACGGCACTGTCACAGATCGGCGCGCCAGAGCCGCTCCAGGCAGCCCCGCGCAGGGCAGGCAAGGCCATGCCGAAGAACAGGCTGGGCTCGACCACCGGGTCATGGCAATGAGAGAGCTCGCCACGTTCACCTCGATGTGGCCAGCCAGCGGCCTGATTACCTACACAAGGCCACGACGAAGCAGGCGAGGTTCGCCTCTTGGTGATCAGCTGGTTCTGGAAATGTTGAAGCTGTGTCGTTGCTTCAGGGGATGATGATCGTGGAGGCCAGGCCGGCTATTACGGGGATGATTCCCAGCAGGACGAATGCCGGGAGGAAGCAGAGGCCGAGCGGGGCTACAGCTTTTACGCCGACGCTTCTGGCTGCGGCGACGGAATCGGCTCTGGCGGCTTCGCGGGCGTCGTCTGCCAGGCGGGTAAGGACGTCCGCTACCGGTGCGCCGCTTTGAGCCGCTCGGCTCATGGCTCGGGAGAGTTGGGCCGTAGCTGGGTCCTTGGCGAGGGTGGCCCAGGTGGGATCGGGATCGGCGCCCAGGCGTAGTTGGGTGCTGACCCATTTCAGCCGCTGGCCGAGGGGGCCGCCGATCGCGTTGGCAGCGATTTCCGTGGCGTCGCTCACCGGGCGACCGGCCAGCAGGCATGCGGTCATCAAATCGGCGGCGAATGGGAGGTCGGCTGCAATTTGTCGGCGGTCGCGGTGGGTCCGCTGGGGTTGTTGTTTCTTGTGAAGGAACGCTGCGGCGGCTGGGGCGATCAGGAGGCCGGTGATGGTTCCGGGAATGCCGCCGATCAAAAGCGCGGTGAACAGGCCGGTGCAGGTGGCGATGGTGATCGTCTTACGGGAGAGGCGGGTAGGAGGGGAATCTTGCCAGAGCGGCTCGTCACTGCGGGCTTGCGTTGGCTGGTTTGGATGTGGTTGTTGAGGGTGCGGATGGGGTGGCGGGCGTAGTCGGGACAGTCGTTTTGCTGGGGTTCGGGGGGAGGACCACAGCCACGTGGCCAGGCCGGCGAGCAAGGCCGAGAGGCATTCGAGCATCAGTGGGTCCGATCGGTTTGGTGTGGTGCGCCTGGTGACGGACGGGCTCTGACGGTCTCAGTGGGTTGGCGAGCCCTGCGTGTGTTGGCGAGCCCTGCGTGTGTTGGCGAGCCCTGCGTGTGTTGGCGAGCCCTGCGTGTGTTGGCGAGCCCTGCGTGGGTTGGCGAGCCCTGCGTGTGTTGGCGAGCCCTGCGTGGGTGGACGAGCCCTGCGTGGGTGGACGAGCCCTGCGTGGGTGGACGAGCCCTGCGTGGGTGGACGAGCCCTGCGTGGGTGGACGAGCGGCGGCGGCGCGACCCCCCCCTGCGTGAGTTGCGGTTTCGAATGGGGCGAGGTTTTGTGTGAGCTGTTCTGCTAGCTGACGGGCGCTATGAGTGACGCTGCTGTGGGGATGATGGCGCTAGGTAGCTGGTGGCGCAGTGTAGGTGAGGCGCTGTATGAGCGGCGGCGCTATGTAGCTGGCGGGGCTGTGTGCATAACGGCGCTGTGTGTAACTGGCGGCGCTATGTGCATAACGGCGCTATGTAGCTGGCGGCGCAGTGTGCAGGGCGGAGCTATATGCGTGGTGGTGCCGTGTAGCTGACGGCGCAGTGTGCGCGATGGCGCTATGTAACTGGCGGCGCGTGCGTGGCAAAACCATGCAGCCGACGGCGCTGTACGGGCGACGTTGCAATGTAGCGGCAGCGCGCGTGCATGGCGGAACCATGCAGCTAACGCACAGTGTGCAGGACCTTGCTATGTAGCGGCAGCGCGCGTGCATAGCGGAACCATGCAGCTGCCGACGCTGTATGCGCGATGGCGCTATGTAGCGGCGGCGCGCGCGTGCATGGCGGAGCCATACAGATGACGCGCAGCGTCGACCTTGCTATGTAGTGGCGGCGCGCGTGCATGGCGGAGCCATGCAGGTGACGGCGCAGTGTGCGCGATGGCGCTATGTAGCTGTGGCGTTGTGTGAGTGACGGTGTTGTAGGCGTGGTGGCGCTATGTAGCTGGCGGCGCTGTGTCACTGGGCTGGTCCGCGGGGGTGGGTAGGTGTTTGGGTCCGTTTGTGGGTGCGCTCTTGGGCTGTGGGGTGTTGGTTAGGTTTGCGCTTGGGTGGCCATGTGGTTGGTCCACCACAGGCCGCAGGCGTCGAGGGCGATGCCGGATATCAGGCACATGAGGCCCGGCAAGCTGCCGAGGAGGAAGTCCAGCGGGTGCATGTTGAGGGCTGCGGCCATGAGGAGGCCGAGGGCTGGGAGTACGGCCAGGAGGCGGGCGGTGGTGCGAGGGCCCGCGAGTTGGGCGGCGACGTCCTGGCGGTGGGCTTGGGCTGCGCGTAACGTGCTCGCGACTCGATCGACCAATGCGGCCAGGCCCGCGCCTACCGTGACGCCTACTTCCCAGCAGGCTGCCAGTTGGCGGAGGCCTTCGCCGCCCTGGGGTGGGGCCGATGAGGTGAGGGCTGCGGAGACGTCGCCGCCGTCTCTTGCCGCGGCGACGACCGGGCGCAGAGTTTCTGCGGATGGGAAGTCCACTGAGGCGATTGCCCTGGTCAGGGCCTCTCCGGGGGTGCGTCCGGCCGATAGCTCTGCCGACAGGGACTGGCATAGCTCGATTGATGCGTGGCGCCAGAGTTGCGCGCGGCGGGCGGGGGTGGGGCGCGTGAGGCGGATGGTCAGGGAAGTCCAGCGGGGTTTGTTTCCGCCTGTGACCAGTCTGGTCAGGCGGGTGGTGGGGAGGTCTGGGGCCGTCCACAGCCATACAGCGAAGGCTGTGGACAGCGTTGCTATGAGGGCGCCGGTCATTGCGTGGCCTTCGTGCTGGGACTCATGGTTGGGCTCTCCGGAAGAGGGCTTCGTAGGCGGGGCCGGGTTGGGAGTTGCCCTTCGCGTCGAAGGTCAGGGCCGGGATCGACTCGACGAAGCCGGCTGACGTCCTGGAGAGCAGGCAGATCTCGGCGATGCGGCGTCGGCCGTCCGGGCGGCCGCGGGTCAGGTGAATGACGGCGTCGAGCGCCGCGGCCAGCTGGCTGTGCACGGCTTCCCTGGTCAGGCCTGCCGCGCAGCCCAGCGCTTCCAGGCGAGGAGGGACGTCGGCGGCGGTGTTGGCGTGGAGGGTGCCGCAGCCGCCTTCGTGGCCGGTGTTGAGAGCGGCCAGCAGGTCCACCACCTCGCTGCCTCTGACCTCCCCTACCACCAGGCGGTCCGGGCGCATGCGCAGCGCCTGGCGTACCAGGTCGCGCAGGCTCACGCCGCCTGCGCCCTCGAGGTTGGCCGGGCGGGTCTCCAGGCGGACGACGTGGGGGTGGAGGGGGCGGAGCTCGGCTGAGTCCTCCACCAGGAGGAGGCGCTCTGCCGGGTCGGCGAGCGAGAGCAGGGCTGACAGGAGCGTCGTCTTGCCGGTGCCGGTGCCGCCCGTCACCAGGAACGCCAGCCTGGCGGTCACCATGGCGGTCAGCACCGGGATGGCGGATGGGGTGATCGTGCCCGCCGACACCAGGTCGTCCAGGGTGAACGTACGGCGTGGCGGTAGGCGTAGCGAGACGCAGGTGCCGCCGGACGCGACCGGTGGAAGCACGGCGTGGAGGCGGACGCCGCCGGCGAGCCTGGCGTCCACGTACGGGGAGGCGTCGTCGAGTCTTCTGCCCGCGACGGACGCCAGGCGCTGGGCCAGCCGGCGGACGGCCCCGTCGTCCGCGAAGGTCACAGAGGTACGGCGCAGGCCGCTGCCGTCGTCTACCCACACCTCGCGCGGGCCGTTGACCAGGACGTCTGTTACGTCTGGCCGGGCCAGGAGCGGCTCCAGAGGGCCGGCACCCATGAGGTCGGCGCAGAGGGCCCTGGCGACTGCGAGGATCTCCGCGTCCCCGTACACGGATTTCTCGGCTCGCAGGGCCACTGCCACCTGGGCGGCGCTGGGCTCGACGCCCGTTCTGGCCAGGCGTACGCGGACTGCCTCCACCAGGTCCTGGGATACGCCGCCTGCGGATGTGGGCGAATTGGGGGTGCTCATGTCGGGAGGAGGTCTCGTAGGAGCGTGGTGCACAGGGCGCCCGTCACGGTGCGTGGGCCCAGCTTGGGCAGCTCGCCCCGGTTGAGGGTGGCGGTGAGTCTCGGCTGGTCGGGCAGGGTGCCTGCGGACGGGATGCCCAGGGCGCCCGCGGCCATGTCGTCGTCCACCACGCCTGGGCGGAGGATCGCGCGGATGTCCGAGGTGTGCTTGCGGGTCTCGCCCAGCACCTGCACGGCCGAGAGGATGCCGCGTACGTCCGCCGTGGCGACCACCAGCGTGGTCTTCGCTCTGGTGAGGGCCTCGATCGCGGCCGGGTCGAGGTGCCGGGGAAGGTCGACGACTATCAGGTCGAAGCCTCGCTGGCCTGCCTCGAGGACGGAGCGCATGGCTTGGGCGGGGATCGCCGCCACCTCACCTCTGTGGAAGGAGAGGACCGCCAGGTCGCCGAACGACGGCAGTGCGGCCTGAAGCGCGCTGGAGTTGATCCGGCCCTCTCGGGCGACCAGGTCTCCCCAGCGGGCGCCCGATGCCTCCTCGTGGCCCAGCAGTGCGTCTATGCCGCCGCCCAGTGGGTCGGCGTCCACCAGCAAGGTACGGAGGTGGTCGCCCGAGGCGCGCAGGGACAGGCACGCCGACAGCACGCTCGCGCCTGCCCCGCCTCGGCCCCCGATCACGCAGATGACGGATCCTGAGCGAGGGTCTGGCTCCATGGCATCCGCCAGCCGCTCCACCAGGTGGCGCTCGTCGTTGGGGAGGGTCACGACGGCCTGGGCGCCCACGGCCACGCATTTTCGCCATGTGTCCGGGTCGTCGGGGGCGCGGGTCACGAGGACGACCTGCTCTCGGGTGGGGGGTGCGCTCGCGGCCACGGCGTCTGCCTGGTCGGCGCCTACCGCTATCAGCGGGGCCAGGTTCCAGAACGGGCGGGCGTGGGCG
Organism: Nonomuraea sp. JJY05; assembly: GCF_043496855.1. Taxonomy (NCBI): domain Bacteria; kingdom Bacillati; phylum Actinomycetota; class Actinomycetes; order Streptosporangiales; family Streptosporangiaceae; genus Nonomuraea; species Nonomuraea sp. JJY05. The sequence goes on along the minus strand of NZ_JBIEIS010000040.1, from coordinate 20,795 downwards.
GGGACGTGGGCCACGTCGAGTTGGGCGCCGGCTGCGGCGGCTATGCGGACCAGGTCGTCGAGCAGGGCGTGGTCTTCGGTGATGACCAGGGGGCGGTGCATGTCGGCCTCTCGGGGTGGGGCGGGGTCGGGTGATGTTGGGAGGCCAACGTTGGTGGAGATGGGTGGGGTGGCGAGAGGGTGAATGCGGTTCTGGGGATTGTGGGGTGGGTTGTGGTGGGCCTGTGGATAAGTGGGCTGGTCTGGAAGGGCAAGTGGGCATGGCAACGTCGGGGGCGGGGACGGGGACGCACGAATGCGGTGCGGTGGTCGGGTGCCACCGTGGTGGAGGGCGTGCTGGCCAGGGGGGCTCAATGACAAGGCGCGGCGGGGGCGCGGTCGAAGTGCTCCGTGGAAGGGCTTGGTGGGGAGACGCGCCTCAGGAAGGGTGGTGGGTGAGGGCCGGTCGAAGAGCGGCGATCCGCAGGACGACACGGTGGATGGGGCGCTCGGTGAGGTACGCCGTGAGAGGACTCTGTGGTGAAGAGCAGTCGCGGAAGGCGCGCTGGCGAAGGCCCCCGGTAGGAAGTGCGCGTCGCTAGAAGGGCGCTCGGGAGGGCACGGCGGCAGAGCGCACAGTGAGAGGCCCCGCTCTGGGAAGGTCCCGTCGCGAAGAGCCCGTCGCGAAGAGCCCGTCGCCAGAGGGACGCCTTGGGAGGGCCCGAAGGTAGGGGGCGCTCGCTGACAGGCGCGGCCGGAGAGTGCGCAGTGGAGGGGCTCGGTGAGAGGCGCGCCGCCGGAAACCGCCGCAGTGGGGTGCCGGGGAGGGCGTGCGCGGAGGGTGCGGTGGTGGATCGCGCGGTGCGGGGAGCTTGGTGCCCGGGGCGGAAAGCTTGGGGCCCGGGGCGGGGAGCTTGGTGCCCGGGGCGGAAAGCTTGGGACCGGGGGCGTGGAGCTTGGGGCCCGCGATGCGGGGAGCTTGCGGTGTGCGGAGCTTGGGGTGGAAAAGGGGCGACCCCCGCCGGGGGGGAGAGCGGGGGTCGCCTGATCGGTCCGGCTCCGGGGGGGTAGAGCCGGTCCCGTTTCAGAAGAAAGCTTTCATCACTTCACCAGAGCCTGGCAAGGGACTGGCAAAGCTACCCCGTGCACGGTCGCTCCAGTTTCGGGCGATACCCCCGTATGCTGCCCGATGGACTCGAGTTTCGTCGAGGAGCAATCTCGCATTTTCGCCAAGTTTTTTGTCTTTGGCATAACGATCACATAAAGGTGATCACTCTCCGTAATCATCACAGGTTGGTAACCAGATCACGGAGGGTGGCGATGGCGATGTATGCCAGGACCCCGCTCATAGCCGGGTAAAGGTCTTGGTCCGAGGGCTTCCCATCAGGGCGGATCCGACGTAGAAAGGTGTCACGGACCACTTGTCCGGGCGCATCAGCCGGGTACCCACGCGCGACCAGCCGCGGGAGGCGCGTCGTGACGGGCTTGACCCGCTCCGACGAATAGAGGTGCACGCTTGGTAACCCGGTGTGATGTGCCAGCAGACGGCGTCTCTTGACTGAGGCGCCGTCAGCTATGTCGGCGGCCCGGCCCAACGCTCCCACCTGCGCTTCCGCCGCCGCGACCTCAGCCCCGTTGCATGGCCTCACAGATTGCGGTCGCCTCGCGCACGCCGAGGCTTACTGCGGAGGCACACTGTTGTACCCACTGTGCGACGCCCTCCGGGGACCCGCTCAGGTAGCCCCTCAACCCCTCGGCGTACGAGGAGTGCTCCAGGTGCCCGACCTCCACGGCCACGAGGGACTTCGGGTCCAGGCCGTACTCGACCAGGGTCAGCCGCTCGGCCGCGCGCGCCACGATCCCGTCCGCCGTACCGAAGGGACGCAGTACGGCCAGCTCGGCGTGCACGACGGCGGCCAGCACGATCGCGGGCGCCTTCGTAGGCCGTTCGAGCAGCCCGAGCAGCCCCTCCATGCGCGTCGCCGTCTCCGACGCGCCGGGCGCGGGCCCCAGCCGCAGCGGGTCCGGCGCCTCGTCCACCGCCCGCGGACGGCCCAGGGCGGACTGCGGCGCCAGACCGGCGGCCGCCACCGTGTGCAGGCGGGCCAGGACCTGCCTCGGCGCCGCCCGCCAGGTCGAGCCCAGGCGGCCCAGCTCCGCCGACGCCCGCAGGGCTCCCTGGACCAGCGGGTCGTGGATCTCGTCCCGGCGCAGGGCGTCGAGGGACACGTCCACACCCTCCAGGGCGGCCGAGGCCCGGGCGCCGCGCAGGGACGACTCCGTGGAGACGGCCGGGCTGGCCCGGCGCAGGACTCGGTGGCGGTACAGCCGGTCGACGGCCTGCCTGGCGGATTCGACCGCCTCGGGGACGCCGGGGAACTCCGCGATGACAGCCAGTGGGTCACTCACGGAAACCGACCTTACCCGCGGGTACGACCGCTCCCGCTCCACCGGGTGACGACCGTACCGGCGCCCCGGGCGAAGGCGGCGCGCGCTCAATAGGTGACGGTGGGTCGAGAAAACCCCGCGCCCGAATATGCGCAACCCTTTATGGGTCCCCACCTGATTTCAGGATGACAACGTTTCAATAGCGGCTGTCATGCGACCTGATAAGCGGCGCCCCTCGGTACAGACCTGTCTAGACCTCTTGTGTGTGGAGGCCGTGAGCTGGTGAAGTGGGACACGACCTATCCAATCTGGCCATAGAAGGAGCACGAGGTGGCCCCGGAGACCCCTGGCAACGAGACCCAGGCGCTGTCCAACCTGCTACAGGAGAATCGCCGGTTCGCACCGCCGGCTGACCTGGCGGCGGCCGCGAACGTGACCGCCGCCGCATATGTCGAGGCCGCCGCTGACCGTCTCGCCTTCTGGGAGCGTGCAGCCGAGAGGCTGGCGTGGGCCAAACGGTGGGAGACGACTCTCGAGTGGAACGCCCCCTTCGCCAAGTGGTTCGTCGGCGGCGAGCTCAACGTCGCCTACAACTGCGTCGACCGCCACGTCGAGGAGGGCCGCGGCGACAAGGTCGCCTACTACTGGGAGGGCGAGCCCGAGGGTGACACCCGTACCCTCACCTACAGCGACCTCCAGCGCGAGGTCAGCAAGGCCGCCAACGCCCTCCAGGAGCTGGGCGTCGGCAAGGGCGACCGGGTGGCCGTCTACATGCCGATGATCCCCGAGCTGCCGATCGCGATGCTGGCCTGCGCCCGCATCGGGGCGGTCCACTCGGTGGTGTTCGGCGGCTTCTCGGCCACGGCGCTGAAGAGCCGGATCGACGACGCCGACGCCAAGCTCGTCATCACCGCCGACGGCGGCTACCGCAGGGGCAACCCGTCGGCGCTCAAGCCCACGGTGGACGAGGCCGTCGCCGAGTGCCCGCAGGTCGAGAAGGTCCTCGTCGTACGTCGTACCGGCCAGGACGTCGCCTTCGGCGACAAGGACGTCTGGTGGCACGACCTGGTCGACCGGCAGAGCGACCAGCACACCGCCGAGCCCCACGACGCCGAGGACCCGCTGTACATCCTCTACACCAGCGGCACCACCGGCAGGCCCAAGGGCATCCTGCACACCACCGGCGGCTACCTCACCCAGACCGCCTGGACGCACCACGCCGTCTTCGATCTCAAGCCCGAGACCGACATCTACTGGTGCACGGCCGACATCGGCTGGGTGACCGGCCACTCCTACATCGTGTACGGCCCTCTCGCCAACGGCGCCACCAGCGTCATCTACGAGGGCACCCCCGACACCCCGCACCGCGGCCGGTTCTGGGAGATCGTGCAGAAGTACAAGATCACGATCCTCTACACGGCGCCCACCGCGATCCGGACGTTCATGAAGTGGGGCGACGACATCCCCGCGAAGTACGACATGTCCAGCCTGCGCATCCTGGGCTCCGTCGGCGAGCCGATCAACCCCGAGGCGTACGTCTGGTACCGCGAGCACATCGGCGGTGAGCGCTGCCCCGTGGTCGACACCTGGTGGCAGACGGAGACCGGCGCCATCATGATCAGCCCGCTGCCCGGCGTCACCGCGGGCAAGCCGGGCGCCGCGATGCGCCCGCTGCCCGGCATCGCCGCCGACGTGGTGGACGACCAGGGCAACAGCGTCCCCGACGGGGGTGGCGGCTTCCTCGTCGTACGCGAGCCGTGGCCGGCGATGCTCCGCACGATCTGGGGCGACGACCAGCGCTACATCGACACGTACTGGAGCAGGTTCGAGGGGATGTACTTCCCCGGCGACGGCGCCAAGAAGGACGACGACGGCGACCTGTGGCTGCTCGGCCGCGTGGACGACGTCATGCTCGTCTCCGGCCACAACATCTCCACCACGGAGGTGGAGAGCGCGCTGGTCAGCCACCCGAAGGTGGCCGAGGCGGCGGTGGTCGGCGCGACCGACCCGGTGACCGGCCAGGCGATCGTGTCGTTCGTGATCCTGCGCGGCTCAGCGGAGGAGAGCGACGACATCGCCTCCGACCTGCGCAACCACGTGGCCAAGACCCTGGGCCCGATCGCCAAGCCGCGCCAGATCCTGGTCGTGCCCGAGCTGCCCAAGACCCGCTCCGGCAAGATCATGCGCCGCCTCCTGCGCGACGTGGCGGAGAACCGCAGCATCGGCGACGTCACCACCCTGGCCGACAGCACGGTGATGAACCTGATCTCGGAGAAGCTCCCGTCCGCCAAGTCTGAGGACTGATCCCACATTCCAGGCGTATGTCCCAATAAAGGGGCATACGCCTGGCTCCTGAGACCCTGGGGCGAAGCCCGGCGTACCCGACGCGGGCGCTATCTTGTTCGATCGGGTAGTTCTGGGATAGCGGGATTCGCGCTCGACAAGTTTCGGCGTGTTCGGGGCGCCTGGCTGTCAGCGTGGCTCGGCCTGGCGAAACTGTCGGAAGAGCTCCTGGCGGCGGTGCCGCTTCACACGGTACGCGAGCGTCGCATCGCGCTGGATGATGTTTGACACGGCCACCAGGCCTCGATAGGAGACGTTCATGCCGCAGACTCCCGAGGAAGAATCCCTGGGCTCGCTGGTCGCCCAGGCCAGCAGTCAGATCTCGGACCTGGTCCGCTCGGAGATCGAGCTGGCCAAGGCCGAGTTCAGGTTCGACGCCAAGCGGGTCGGCACGGCGGGCGGCCTGTTCGCCGCCGCCGCCTTCATGGCGCACCTGTGCCTGATCCTCGCCTCGTTCACGATCGCCTTTGTGCTGGCGCAGTGGCTGCCCAACTGGCTGGCCTTCCTCATCGTGACCGTGTTCTACCTGCTGGTGGCGGGTCTGCTGGTGTTCGTCGGGGTCAGGCGGCTCAAGGGGCTGGCCGGGATGAAGCGCACCGCCCGGTCGATCAAGGGGCTCAAGGAGATCGCCACGCCCGAGGATGAGACGCTTCCGGCGGTTCGTCCCGATCGTGAGCCGGTGAGACGTGATGGCACCTGACGAGTCGGTCGTACAGATCGAGGGGCCCTGGACGCACCGCGCGGTCCACGCGGGCGGCACCCGCTTCCACGTCGTCGAGGCGGGCGAAGGGCCGCTGGTGCTGCTGCTGCACGGGTTCCCGCAGTTCTGGTGGACGTGGCGCAACCAGCTCGTCTCGCTCCCCAAGGCGGGTTACCGGGCGGTGGCGGCCGATCTGCGCGGCTACGGCGGCAGCGACAAGCCGCCGCGCGGCTACGACCTGCCCACGCTGGCCGCCGACGCCACCGGCCTGATCAGGGCGCTGGGCGAGACGGGGGCGATCGTGGTGGGGCACGACTGGGGCGGGCTGCTGGCCTGGACGATGGCCGTGCTCGACCCCAAGTGCGTGCACCGGCTGATCGCCGTGTCCGCCCCCCATCCGCTGCGCCTTCGCAAGGCGCTGCTGACCGACCCGTTCGGCCAGCTCAGGGCCAGCGGGCAGTCGCTGGGTCACCAGCTGCCGCTGCTGCCCGAGCACCGGCTCAGGCGCCGCGACGCGGCCCTGGTGGGCAGGCTGCTGGAGGACTGGTCACGGCCCGGCTGGCCCGATCCCGAGACCGCGCGCACCTACCGCGAGGCGTTCCGCATCCCCGCCGTGGCACACTGCGCGCTGGAGTACCACCGCTGGTTCGGCCGCTCCCAGCTGCGCCCCGACGGCCGCCGCTACGCCAGGGCCATGCGCACCGAGGTCGAGGCCCCCACGCTCCACCTGCACGGGGCGCTCGACCCGCGCGCCCTGCCGCGTACGGCACTGGGTTCGGGCCGCTACGTGGCGGCCCCGTACCGGTGGCGGCTGCTCGAAGGAGCCGGCCACTTCCCCCATGAGGAGATCCCCGACGTGTTCGACACCGAGCTGCTCGGCTGGCTGGCCGATCCGGAGCCCGAACGATGAGAGACCGCGATCCCGAGGGCAGGCCCCGTAACGCCAGGCCGCGCGACGCGTACGGCAGGCCGCTCCCCTACGGCGAACCCGGCGTGCCCCGGGTCCCCGACGACTACGCCCCCACCTCCGAGCAGGCTCTGGCCGACGCCCGCGGCTTCCTCGGCGAGGGCCTGCCGTTCAACGCGCACGAGGTGTTCGAGGGCCGCTGGAAATGCGCGCCGGAGGACGAGCGCGAGCTGTGGCAGGGCCTCGCGCAGATCTGCGTCGGGCTGACGCACCTGCAGCGCGGCAACGGGCGCGGGGCGCTGACCCTCTTCAGCCGCGGCGCCGCCAGGGTCCAGGGGTACGGCGGGGCGTACGACGCGGTCGGCAAGGCGGCCTCGGGGTTCGGTCAGGACAGCGACCCCGACGAGGCCGTCGCCGCCATCCTGGACAAGCTGCCCGGCTGAGACCGGGCGTCAGTCGCACTTCTGGGTGCTGGCCGGGGTGGTGTCGTTGCGGCCCTGGGCCGCGTCGGGGGCGACCTCCTCGGCCGTCAGGACGTAGCCGGTCTCCTCTTCGTTGATCGCGGCGGCGAAGATCACGCCGTAGACCCGGCCGTCCACCGTGAGCAGCGGGCCGCCCGAGTTGCCGGGCAGCACCTTGCCGCGGATCGCGTAGACCTTGCGCCTGACCGTGGCGTCGCGGTAGATGTCGGGCCCCTCGGCGTCGAGCTGCCCGCCGATCCTGGCCGGCTCCGCGGTGAACCCCTTGCTCTTGGGGAACCCGGCGATGATGGCGCTGTCGCCGCGCGAGCCGTCGCCGTCGAAGGAGAGCTGCGGCAGGTCGAGGCCGGGCACGTAGAGGACGGCGATGTCGCGGCGCGGGTTGTAGCGCACGACGGTGGCCGCGTGCGGCGTGTTGGTGGAGTCGATGACCTGCAGGTCACGGGTCACGCCGGCGACCACGTGGGCGTTGGTCATGATCCGGCCGGGAGCGTAGACGAAGCCGGTGCCCTCGATGTGCTTGTTGCAGCTCTCCGCGTTGCCCTGCACCTTGACGATGGCCCTGCGGGCGCGGCTCAGCTTGGCGCCCTGCAGCACGCTCTGGTCGGGCGGCGGCACGTCGACGATCGTGCCCGCACCGATGGCGTCGAAGACGGGCGGGAACTCCGAGCGATCGATGAACTTCTTGAACGGCTGCTGCCAGTTGCGCGCGGCCTGCGGGATCACGTCGTCGACGGTGGTCAGCAGCGCGGAGTTCTTCACCTGGTCGACGAGGGGGCTGAAGGCCGTGGAGACGATCAGCGAGCCGATCAGCCAGGCGATGACCAGCACGGACAGCGCGCTGGAGAACGTGCCGCCGACCGCGTCGGCCACCTTGGCGGGCTCCCACGTGACGTGGCTGCGCACGACGGCGCCGAGCGTCGAGGAGGCGAACTGACCGATGGTGGCGGCCAGGAAGACGATCACGATGGCCAGCAGCGCCTGCGGGGTGTCGCCGCTGACCAGGGCCTTGGAGATCGGTGGCGCGATGAAGACGCCGAGCACGGCTCCGCCGACGAACCCCACGAAGCTCATCGCACCGATGATGAAGCCCTGCCGGTAACCCGAGACGCCGAAGGCGATCACGAGGCCGATCAAGATGAGGTCAAGCAGATCACCGCGCACGTTTCAAAGCTAACCAGGGATACGGTCAAGTGTGCACGTCTTCCGCCAGGACGGCGTCACCGCGTGACTACCTTGAGCGGTATGCCGTCGGCCGAGGGAACAGTGCGCGATCTCATCGAGGCCGCCCTGTGCGACACCGACCCCGACGGCCCCCTGCGCTGGCACGTGATCTCCGTGCTGCGCCAGCGAAGCGATCTGGAGTCCTTCATCGAGGCGCGCCGGCTGTGTGCCGCGGACACCGTGGCGGAGCGGCTGCTCGGGGTGGACATCATGGGGATGCTGCGGCCGTTCGTGGACCGTACGCTGCCGGTGCTGCGCTACCTGGCGGCCAGCGAGGACGACGCCATGGTGCTCTACTCGGTGCTGATCGCGTTCGGGCACCTGGCCGACCCGCGGTCACTGCCGTCGGTGATCGACCTGGCCGGCCACGAGGACGCGAGGGTGCGCTACGGCGCGGCGTACGCGCTGCAGCACGTGCTCGGCGATCCCCCCGACCGGGCCGGCCTGGAGACGCTGCGCGCGCTGGCGGCCGACAGCGACAAGGACGTGGCGAGCTGGGCCTCCCTGGGCGTGGCCCTGCGATCGGCCCGCTAACCCCGCGACGCCAGGTCGATCACTTCCTGCGGGAGGTCCTCCACCTGCGCGGGGTCCCACGGGCGCTCCAGCCCGCCCTCGCGCAGCACGGTGTCGAGCACCATCGCGGTGAACCCCCACACCAGCATCCCCCGCACCCGGAACGCGGGCCCCGCCGTCCCCCTCGGATGCCGCAGCGTGACCCGGTTGGCGGGATCGACCAGCTCGGCGATCGGCACCCGCTCCACGGACTCCACCTCGTGCGGCGAGGCCGCGTGCACGGCCGACGGCTCGCGCCACCAGGCGATCACGGGCGTGACCCGGTTGTCGCTGTGGCCGAGATACAGCTCGGGCATCGTGCACAGCACGTGGACGCCCGCGGGATCGACCCCGGTCTCCTCCTCGGCCTCGCGCAGCGCCGCGGCGACGGGTCCTCCGTCGTCGGGGTCGACGCCGCCGCCGGGGAAGGCCGGCTGGCCCGCGTGCCTGCGCCCGTGCGTGCTGCGCTGGATGAGCAGGACGTCGGGGCCGAGCGGCCCCTCACCGAACAGCATCAGCACCGCGGCGGCCCGCCCGCTGCCGTTGGGAGGAGTCCACCACCGAGGTACGTCGAAGCGCTGAGCCTGCGCCGCCAGTGTGTCGAGCCAGTCGGGCACTTGGGTCACGCATCCTCCAACACGCCGGGACACCGGGGGCTTCCCGCGATCACGAGAAGGGGCCGGACCTGACGAGCTTCTCGGCCTCGGCCGCCGCCGTGGGGCCGGTGCCGTACGACGGGCAGAGCGCGGCCAGCGGGCACACGCCGCACGCGGGCCTCCGCGCGTGGCAGATGCGGCGGCCGTGCCAGATCACCCGGTGGGAGAAGATCGTCCACTCGCGTTTGGGCAGCAGCTCCCCCACGACGTGCTCGATCTTGACGGGGTCGGTCTCCTCCGTCCAGCCGAAACGCCGCACCAGTCGCTGGAAGTGGGTGTCGACGGTGAGCCCCGGCACGTCGAACGCGTTGCCCAGCACCACGTTGGCGGTCTTGCGGCCCACGCCGGGCAGGGTGACCAGGTCCTTCAGCTTGCCGGGCACCTCGCCGCCGTACTTGTCGCACACTGCCTGCGCCATGCCGATGATGCTGTTGGTCTTCGCGCGGAAGAAGCCGGTCGAGCGGATGATCTCCTCCATCTCGGACCGGTCGGCGGCGGCGTAGTCCTCCACTGTCGGATATTTCGCGAAGAGGACGGGGGTGACCATGTTGACCCGCTTGTCCGTGCACTGGGCGGAGAGGATGGTCGCGACCAGAAGTTCTAACGGGTTGCCGAAGTCGAGTTCGCAGTGGGCCTCTGGATAGGTGTCCGCGAGGATGCGGTTGATCTTGCGGGCCCGCCGTACCAATGCGAGCCGGGTCTCCGGCTTGCGCCCCGCCGCGTTCGTGGCCATGCCGCAAGACTAGAAGCTTCCGCGAAGTGTTGAACCCAGGACCGCCTTGCTCGCGTACAAGGGGGCGACACGGGAGGCGGTGGCCATGAGCGGTCAGGGTGCGGTGCTGTCGGACTTCGTGCGTACATCGGGGCCCTTGCGGGGACAGGCGCTGCATCGCCTGGCCCTGGCCTGCGCCTCCGCGGTGGCCAAGCTGCACGCCCGCGGCAACGTGGGGCTCCGGCTCAGCCACGAGAGCGTCGCGCTCGGCGCGCACGGCCAGGTGCTGATCGGCTGGCAGCCCGGCGTCACGCCGGGCTCGGCGGCCGACGACGTGCGGGCCTGGGCCGATCTGGTGGTCTTCGCGGCCACGGGCCGCACGGACGGCGACCCCGCCGTCCTGCCTCCCGCGCTGCAGCTGGCGGTACGGCAGTGCCGCCAGGCCGACCCCACGGCCCGCCCGCGCGCGGCCGAGGTGCTCCGCGTGCTGCTCGGCCAGTCGGTCGCGGCCGCGGTGGCCTCCGTGGACGGCCTTCTCGCCTCCTGAGCCTCTTCTGCCGCACAGGGAGGGTCGATAGCCCCTGAAATCAGGGCATCCGGTACCTTTCCCCTGGATACGACTCATCCGAAAAGCGCAGAACACTCCAGCATTCCCATAACCTGTGTGTGCCACGCAGAGTGGGGTGAGTCACAATGGCAGCAGAGGAGGCAGAGTGAACACCGAAGATGTGCTGGGCAAGGCCCCCCTGTTCGCCGCGCTGGACCGCGAGAGCGCCGCGGCGCTGCGTACGAGCATCACGGAGGTCCAGCTCTCCAAGGGACAGACGCTCTTCCACGAGAACGAGACCGGCGACCGGCTCTACGTCGTGCTCGAAGGCAAGATCAAGCTGTCCCGTACCTCGCCCGACGGACGGGAAAACCTGCTGAGCGTGCTCGGGCCGAGCGAGATGTTCGGCGAGCTGTCGCTGTTCGACCCGCGGCCGCGGACGGCCTCGGCGACGGCGCTGACCGACGTGCGGCTGGCCGGGCTCGGCCACGACGACCTGCGCCCCTGGCTGACCGGCCGCCCCGAGGTGGCGCTCCACCTGCTGCGCGCGCTCGCCCAGCGGCTGCGCCGCACCAATGACGTGCTGGCCGACCTGGTCTTCACCGACGTGCCCGGACGCGTGGCCAAGCAGCTGCTCGACCTGGCCGAGCGGTTCGGCACCAAGACGGACGACGGCCTGCGGGTGCACCACGACCTGACGCAGGAGGAGCTGGCGCAGCTCGTCGGCGCCTCGCGCGAGACGGTCAACAAGGCGCTGGCCGACTTCGCCCAGCGCGGCTGGCTGCGGATCGAGGCCAAGGCCGTGGTCATCCTCGACATGGACCGGCTCTACAACCGGTCCAGGTAGTCGAGCTGGGCCACGACCGACATCTCGGCGGCGGCCCAGAGTGAGCGGTCGACGTCGGCGTACACGATCTTGACGATCTCCCGCGGCGTGCGCGCGCCCTGGGCGCGCGCCGCCCTGATCTGGTCGAGGCGCTGCCGCCGGTGCGCGATGTAGCCGTCGAGCGCGGCGATCGGGTCGGGCAGCACGGGACCGTGGCCGGGCAGCAGCGCCCGCGCCTCCAGGCTCTCCGCGGCCGCCCTGAGCCGGTCGAGGCTGCGCAGGTAGTCGGCCAGGCCGCCGTCTCGGGCGATGATCGTGGTGCCCCTGCCGAGCACGGTGTCGCCGGTCAGCATCGCGTGGTCCTGCGGCAGCCAGAAGCAGAGCGAGTCGAACGAGTGACCCGGCGTCCCGTACACGTGGATCTCCAGGCCCGCCACGGTCACCACGTCGCCGTCGGCGAGCCCCTCCTCACCCAGTCGGTGCCGCGGATCGAGCGCCCGGACGGGCGCGCGCACCATCTCGGCGAAGCGCCTGGCGCCGCCGCTGTGGTCGAAGTGCCCGTGGGTGAGCAGGATCTCGGTGACGCGCCGCGCCCCGAGGTGATCGCGTACGCGGCGCAGATGCGACTCGTCCTCCGGCCCTGGGTCGACGACCACCACCTGGTCCCCGCCGATGATCCAGGTGTTGGTGCCGTCGAGCGTCATGGCGGACGGGTTGGGCGCGAGCAGGTTCTCGGCGTACTCGGTACGGGAGCCGTCGGGCGTCCCGATCGGGATGTGCAGCCCGCTCACCGGGTCACCAGCCGCATCTCGCCCTGGATCTCCACGGCCCTCGGCATGATCGGCACGATCTCTCTGCGCTCGGCCAGGATCCCCGCCACGCCGTCGTGGGCCGCCAGCTCGCTCAGCGTGTGGTACGTCGGCGGCATCAGGAAGATCTCCCCCTGGTGCGCCAGCTCGATCGCCTCCGCGGGGCGCTTCCAGGCCACCTGGTCGGCCTCACCGCCGACGTCCCGGGTGCGCTGGCCCTCGGGGAGGACGGCGACGAAGAACCGCGTGTCGAAGCGCCTGTGCTCGATCTCCGGGGTGATCCAGTGGGCCCACGGCTTGAGCAGGTCGGACCGGAGCACCAGGCCGCGCCTGGCGAGGAAGTCGGCGAAGCCCAGGCTCCTGTCGATCAGCGCCAGCCGGTCGGACTCCCAGTCGTCGCCCGTCGTGTCGGCGACCACGGACTCGGGCCCGGGACCGGCCAGCAGCACGCCGGACTCCTCGAACGTCTCGCGTACGGCCGCGCACACCAGCCCGCGCGCGACCTGCTCGCTCGCGTTGAAGACCGTGCCCCACTCGGCCGGCGACGGGCCGGCCCAGGCCACGGCCTGGTCGGTGTCGCGGGCGTCCACCGAGCCGCCGGGGAAGACGTACGCGCCCGCCGCGAAGGCCATCGTGGCCTTGCGCCGCAGCAGATAGACCTCAGGCGTTGTGCTCCCGCGCAGAATCACCACTGTGGCGGCGTCGCGGGTGGGGACCGGCTCGACCCTCCCGGCGAGGAGGTCTCGCGCCCGCGCGGCGAGCTCGACTGGAAGCGGCAATCCGGTCACATCGGTCATAGTGCCTCAGGCTACTTCGGCGATCAGCTCCACTTCCACAGGTGCGTCCAGCGGGAGGACGGCCACGCCCACGGCGCTGCGGGCATGCCTGCCCGGCTCGCCCAGCACCTCGGCGAGCAGCTCGCTGGCGCCGTTGCCGACCTTGGGCTGCTCGGTGAAGGAGGGATCGCTGGCCACGAACACCACGACCTTGACGATCCGCACCACCTTCTGCAGGTCGCCCACCTCGGCCTTCAGGGCGGCGAGCGCGTTGAGCGCGCAGATGCGGGCCTGCTCCGCGCCCTCCTCTGTGGTCAGGTCGGCACCGAGCTTGCCGGTCCGCTGCAGCTTGCCGTCGACGAACGGCACCTGGCCGGAGGTGTAGACGAGGTTGCCCGTGCGCACGGCCGGCACGTAGGCGCCCGCCGGCGCCGCCACCTCGGGCAGCGTCAGACCGAGATCCGCGATCTTCTGCTCGGGGGTCACTGCTTCTCCCTCTTGAAGTAGGCGACGAGCTGCTCGGGCGAGGCACCCTGAACGATCTGGACCAGCTCCCAGCCGTCGGAGCCGAAGTTGTCAAGGATCATCTTGGTGTTGTGGATCAGCACCGGAGCGGTGAGGTACTCCCATTTCTTCATGAAGGTCAGCTTCTCATAAGAAACCCGCCCGCCGGCCTGCCTTGTGCCTGCTCAAGAGCGTGGTCGCCGACAAGTTCCCGACGGGGGTGTGAGCAATCTCAAAGGGTGGCCGTCGGCTTCCGGCAAGTGACCCTTCGGTAGCCTCGAATAGTGGACTCTCCGGACACGGATTGGGCCGGTGTGCGGCTGCACGTGGTCACCGGCAAGGGCGGCACCGGCAAGACGACCGTGGCCGCCGCGCTCGCGCTCGCGCTGGCCGCGGGCGGTCGCAAGGTGCTCCTCGTCGAGGTCGAGGGCAGGCAGGGCATCGCGCAGATCTTCGATCTGCCGCCGCTGCCCTACGAGGAGCGCAAGATCGCCGTCGCGCCCTCCGGCGGCGACGTGTACGCGCTGGCCGTCGATCCCGAGGAGGCCATGCTCGAGTACATGGAGATGTTCTACGGGATGCGGCGGGCGGGCAGGGCGCTGACCAAGATGGGCGTCGTCGACTTCGCCACCACCGTGGCCCCCGGCTTCCGCGACGTGCTCGTCACGGGCAAGACGACCGAGGCGGTGCGCAGGCGGGGCAAGAACGGCCGCAGGGTCTACGACGCGGTCGTGCTCGACGCGCCGCCCACGGGCCGCATCACGCGCTTCCTGAACGTCACCCAGGAAGTGGCGGGCCTGGCCAAGGTCGGGCCGATCAAGAACCACTCCGAGCTGGTCAACGGGGTCGTGAAATCTCCCGAGACGGCGGTGCACTTCGTGACATTGCTGGAGGAGATGCCCGTGCAGGAGACGCTCGACGGCATCTCCGAATTGCGTTCGGCAGGGCTGCCCACCGGCGGAATTTTCGTCAATATGGTGCGCGAATCACTGATCCCACAGGCCGCTCTTGACACAGCTGTCAAGGGCCGTTTCGACCCCGGTGAGCTGGTGCTCGGGCTCAAGGCCGCCGGGGTGGCCGACGGGGCGGAGGCCACGTCGATCGCCGAGGCGCTCGCGGCGGAGATCTCCGAGCACGCCCACCGCACCGAGCTGGAGCGCGCCGAGCGCGAGTCGCTGGGCGAGGCCGGGCTGAAGAGCTACGAGCTGCCGCTGCTGGCCGACGGCGTCGACCTGGCCGGCCTGTACGAGCTGGCAGAGAGCATGCGCACCCAAGGAGCAGCGTGAAGAAGCCCGCCGCACTCGACGTCGACGCGATACTCGACGACCCCGGCACCAGGATCATCGTCTGCTGCGGAGCCGGCGGCGTGGGCAAGACCACGACCGCCGCGGCGCTCGGGCTGCGGGCCGCCGAACGCGGCAGGTGCGCCGTGGTGCTCACCGTGGACCCGGCGCGCCGGCTGGCCCAGTCGATGGGGCTGACCGAGCTCGACAACACCCCGCGCCTGGTCAGCTCGCCCGACGGCGGCGGCCAACTCTACGCCATGATGCTCGACATGAAGCGCACGTTCGACGAGATCATCGAGGCGCACGCCGATCCCGTGCGGGCCCGCCAGATCCTGTCGAACCCCTTCTACCAGTCCCTCTCCTCCAGCTTCTCCGGCACGCAGGAGTACATGGCCATGGAGAAGCTGGGCCAGCTGCGCCGGTCGGACGAGTGGGACCTGATCATCGTGGACACGCCGCCGTCGCGGTCCGCGCTCGACTTCCTCGACGCGCCCGAGCGGCTCGGGCGCTTCCTCGACGGACGGTTCATCCGGCTGCTGACGGCACCGGCCAAGGTCGGGGGACGCAGCGCCTTCCGGCTGCTCAACGCCGGGTTCGGGTTGATGGCCGGAGCGATGACCAAGCTGCTCGGCGCGCAGGTGATCAAGGATCTGCAGACGTTCGTCTCCGCGCTCGACGCCGTCTTCGGCGGCTTCAGGCAGCGGGCCGAGATGACGTACCAGCTGCTGCAGGCCCCCGGCACGGCCTTCCTCGTGGTGGCCGCGCCCGAGCGGGACGCCATGCGGGAGGCATCCTACTTCGTCGAAAGGCTCGCCGAGGAGCGCATGCCACTGGCCGGCCTGGTGGTCAACCGGGTGCACATGTCACCCGCCTCGGTCCTGTCGGCCGCCCGTAGCGCCGCGGCCGCCGAAGACCTGGAGGCGCGGGGCGAGCATGAGCTGACCGCCGCCGTGCTGCGGCTGCACGCCGGGCGAATGCAGCTCACCGCTCGCGAACATCGCGAGCAGGAGCATTTCGTCTCGGCCCACCCCACGGTGCCCGTGGTGCAGGTTCGCGCCATGTCCGAGGACGTCCACGATCTCACTGGTCTGCGGCAGATCGGGGACTTGCTGGCGAGCGCATGAAAGTACGGCCGGCGGACGGCGCCGGCCGTACTACGGCTCGCCGGGCCTGGTTCAGCCCGCGATCAGCTCGTTGGTTCGTTCGTACTCTTCCTTGGCCGACTCGAGCAGGTCTCGCCACGAGTCCACGTCAGGCCGCCGTCGAAGCAGCGCACGCCGTTCGCGCTCGGTCATACCGCCCCACACCCCGAACTCGATGCGGTTGTCCAGCGCATCGGCGAGGCATTCAGTACGGACCGGGCAGCCCCGGCAGATGAGCTTGGCCCTGTTCTGCGCGGCGCCCTGCACGAACAGGGCATCCGGATCCGCACCCTTACAGGCGGCACGGGAGGTCCAATCCGTGATCCACATTGTTCGACCCCACTCCCCTTAGGTGGTCAGTCGTCATTTGGGGCCGACGGGCGCGGGCGCCGAGCCTCCGTATTCAGTTGCCGCAGAGGAGAACGTACGCAACTACACGTTCGGGCCGACAGACCCCAGAGGACCAATTTCTCGCCGCCATCTTGACCGGGAATGACTAGTCACCCCCATCAGTCAAGGCGAAATGGTGTCGGGCTACCGATTAGGTCAGTCTTTCGACGTACTCTTGGTAGCGTGCAAGCGCAGCGCAAAGATCGTTCCAACCCCGTCCTCAGCATCCTGCGTCTGATCATCGCCGGATCGGTCGCGGGGGTGCTCGCCGCGGCCGTGGCCCTGCCTGCGGTCGGAGGGGCGGGGATGTCCACGAAGAGCGCTGTGGAAAGCCTCAACCTCAAGCCCGAAGAGCTCGACGAACCCCCTCTTCCCGAGCGCACCGTCCTGAAGGACGCCAACGGCAAGCAGTTCGCCCAGTTCTACTTTGAGAACCGGCAGTCTGTCCGCCTTGACCAGGTCGCCCCGATCATGCAGACCGCGCTGATCGCGATCGAGGACTTCCGTTTCTACCAGCACGGGCCGATCGATGTTGAGGGAACGGCCAGAGCGCTCGTGAAGAATTTGTCGGGCGGCGGCGTGATGCAGGGCGGCTCGTCGATCACCCAGCAGTACGTCAAGCAGGTGCTGGTCAACAAGGCCGAGACGCCCGAGGAGCAGGCGGCGGCCATCGCCCCGACGCTCTCCCGCAAGCTGTCCGAGCTGCGTAACGCGATGGCGATCGAGAAGAAGTACTCGAAAAACCAGATTCTCGAGAAATATCTGAACATTGCCTACTTCGGCGCGGGCGCCCACGGCATCCAGGCCGCGGCCCGGCGCTTCTTCGACAAGCCCGCCTCCGAGCTCAACCTCGCCGAGAGCGCCACGCTGGCCGGCGCCGTGCAGAACCCGGCCCGCACCGACCCGAGCGTCGGCCCCGAGTCGCGGGCACGGCTGCTGCAGCGGCGCAACCTCGTGCTCGACCGGATGGCCGAGATCGGCAAGATCTCGCGGCAGGAGGCCGACGAGGCCAAGGCGAAGAAGCTGGGCTGGAAGAACATCAAGGCGCCCGGCGGCTGCGAGGCCAGCAAGTATCCGTACTTCTGCCTCTACGTCCAGTACGAGATCCTCAACAACGAGGACTTCGGCAAGAACCAGGACGAGCGCAAGAAGCTGCTCCAGCGGGGCGGTCTGACGATCAAGACCACGATCGACCCGAAGATGCAGGCCGCCGCCGACAAGGCGATCAAGAAGTTCGTCTCCAGGAAGGACAAGCCCGTGGCCTCGCAGGCCATGGTCGTTCCCGGCACCGGCGAGATCAAGGCCATGGCCGCCTCGCGGAAGTTCGGCGGGAGCAAGAAGAAGAACGAGATGAGCTACAACGTCGTGGCCGACGCGGCGCACGGCGGCGGGCGCGGGTTCCAGCAGGGCTCGACGGCCAAGGTCTACACGCTGGCCACGGCGCTGGAGGAGGGCCTGAAGTACAACGACGGCTTCCCCTCGCCCGCGGGCTACCAGGCCGACGGTTACAGCACGTTCAAGAACTGCAAGGGCGAGAACGTCGGCGACCCGTCCCACACCGTGCACAACTCCAGCGAGGGCGGCGGCGGCTTCAAGACGCTGCAGACCGGCACCTGGGGCTCGGTCAACACGTTCTTCCTCAAGCTCGAGCAGAAGGTCGGGCTCTGCAGCGTGGTCAAGATGGCCAAGAAGCTCGGGGTCAAGCGGGCCGACGGGCAGAAGCTGTCGGAGGTGGAGACGTTCACGCTGGGGGTCAACGAGGTCGATCCCGTGACGATCGCCAGCTCGTACGCCGTCTTCGCCTCGCGCGGGCAATACTGCAAGCCGCTGGCGATCACGGAGATCAAGGACAGGAACGGCAAGGCGAAGCAGTACAAGCCGAAGTGCTCCCAGGTCCTGGAGGAGGAGGTCGCCGACGCGGTCAGCGGCATCCTGTCCGGCGTGTTCACCAAGGGCACGATGCAGGAGGTGGGCGGCATCGGCCGCGACGCGGCCGGCAAGACGGGCACGACCGACAACTACGCCTCGGCCTGGTTCGCCGGTTACACCCCGAACATGTCGTCGGCCGTCAGCCTGGGCGACCCGCGCGGCACCAAGGGCAACGAGCTGATCGGGGTCACGATCGGGGGGCGCTACTACCCGTACGTGTACGGGGCCTCCATTTCCGGGCGGATCTGGAAAGACTCGATGCTGGCCGCGCTGAAGGGGGTCGAGGCCGCGGAGTTCACGCCGGTGGACCAGTCGCGGTTCGGCGGGTGCACGGAGAACTGCGCGCCGAAGAAGCCCGAGAAGAAGGACAAGGACGAGGAAGGGCCGCCCTCCCGTGGGGACGGCGACCCGTTCGACATCTTCGACCCGCCGAACGGGGACCGGGGAGACGGCCGCGGCGGGGGCGGCTTCGGCAACGGCCGCGGCCGCTGACCGACGGCCCCAAGACCCACTCGGGTCCCCGCCGCCTACCCCTGCGGCGGGGATCCCTCTCAGGCCCGCTGAGACCGCCTCCAGGCCCTTCTGAGGGGACCGCCAGTACCCCGGAGGCCGCAAGACGCCACGCAAGCCGCCAGCCCGACTCCTGGACCGCCTGGGCGCCATGGGCCCGCAGCACCAGACAGCGGGGCTGACATCCGGCATCCGGCATCCGGCATCCGGCATCCGGCATCCGGCATCCGGCATCCGGCATCCGGCATCCGGCATCCGGCATCCGGCATCCGGCATCCGGGAGATGAAACAGCCGGACAGCGGGGCAGGGGACCAGCCGGTCAGTCCGGCGGTGGAGCAACCGGGGCTGGAACTATCCCGCCAGCCGGGCGCGGACGGCGGCGGCCACGCGGCCACCCTCGGCCCGCCCGGCGACCTTCGGGTTGACCGCCTTCATGACCTGCCCCATGGCCTGCGGCCCGGCGGCGCCCGTCTCCGCGATGGCGGCGTCGACGAGGGCGCCCAGCTCCTCGTCGCTGAGCTGCGCCGGCAGGTACTCCTCCAGCACCGCCTGCTCGTCCAGCTCGGCCTGCGCCTGCTCGGCCCGCCCCGCGTTCCCGAACGCCTCGGCGGCCTCCTTGCGCTTCTTGGCCTCCTTGGTCAGCACCTTGATGACCTCGTCGTCGCTCAGCTCCCTGGCCTGCTTGCCGGAGACCTCCTCGACGTTCACCGCGGCCAGTGCCATCCGAATCGTCCGGAGACGTACCTCGTCCCGGCTCTTAAGCGAGGCCGTCAGATCGGCCTTCAGCTTGTCCTTCAATGCGCTCATGCGCTCCATCTTGCCGTCTGCGCGGACTGTCCGGACGCCACGCGCCCGATGTCGGGCATCATGAGTAGGTGAGGAAAGCCGTCGCAGTGCCCTTGTCCATGCTCGGTCTCGGCCTGGCCGGGCTGGGTTACGCCTCTGTCGTGGAGCGCAACTGGTTCCGCCTGCGCCGCTTCGACGTGCCGGTGCTGGAGCGCGGTCAGCGGCCCGTACGCATTCTCCACCTGTCCGACCTGCACCTGACGCCGCGCCGTACGATGCTGATCAACTGGGTCCGCTCCCTGGGTCCGCTGAAGCCGGACCTGGTGGTCAACACCGGCGACTCGATCGCGCACCCGGACGCCGTCCCCTCGCTCCTGCACGCCCTGGAGCCCCTGCTGTCCCGCCCGGGCCTGTTCGTCTACGGCTCCAACGACCTGTACGCCCCCAAGCCCAAAAACCCGGCCCGCTACCTCTGGCGCACCTCCAAGAACGACCGCCGCCAGCACGTGCCCTCCCTGCCGTGGGAGGAGCTGGGGGCCGGCATGGCGGCCGAGGGCTGGCTCGACATGAACAACACCACGGCCCGCATCAAGGTGGGCGACCTCGACGTGGCGGTGGCGGGCATCCACGACTCCCACATCAACCGCGACCGCTACGACCTCGTCGCCGGTCCGGCCCCCGCCGACGCCGACCTGCGGCTGGGCGTCATGCACTCCCCCGAGCCCCGCAACATGACCCGCTTCGCCGCGGACGGCTACCAGTTCCTCCTGGCCGGCCACACCCACGGCGGCCAGCTCTGCATCCCGTTCTACGGCGCCCTGGTGACCAACTGCGGCATCGACCGGGCCCGCGTCAAGGGCCTGAGCCGCCACGACAGCGCCTGGCTCCACGTCTCGGCCGGCCTCGGCACCTCCCCTTACGCCCCCGCCCGCTTCGCCTGCTTCCCGGAGGCGTCACTACTCACTCTCGTTCCCCGCCGTTGACGCGGTCACAAGCACCTTGAGAGTCCGCTAGACTTTTCCAAGCACGCGCAAGACCGGCGTGCACCGGGGTGTAGCGCAGCTTGGCAGCGCGCTTCGTTCGGGACGAAGAGGTCGTGGGTTCAAATCCCGCCACCCCGACAGCTGTACCGCAGGTCAAGGGCCTGGTTCTCATGATCGAGGACCAGGCCCTTGATCGTTTGACCGTCATTTGACCGTCCGTATGAACGCCGTCCAGGGGCACTGATGGAGTTGCCCCGGTTCGATAGACACATCAGGGCTTGCGACTACGCGGCAGCATAGTCGAGGTCTTGGGCGTTCTTGAGCGCGTGTCGGCGTTCGTATTCGGCGGGGCTGAGCTGGCCGTTGG